>CAYVDH010000233.1:0-4547 GCA_964450355.1 uncultured Flavobacteriaceae bacterium | reverse complement strand
CGGAGAACCAAACTTTGATTAACCACAAATGTGTCTGCGGAGCACTGAACCGCCAATTTCTTGTAGGTGCTGTTATGGGCTGGGCTTATTTCCATTTGTAATTTTGGTCTTCAAATTCTGCAAGTGTCAAGATTATTTTGTCGTAATGAGGAAAGTTAATTCCACCTGTAATTTTATGTCTGTTACAGAAGTCCGTTACATTTTTTGTTGTAATGCTTTTGTTGTCTTGAAACTTTAAATGCCAAAGCAATTTTGCTTCAAAACCATAGCCTTTCGCTTGTTTGGAAGATGTCCAATTAAAAGCGATGTCGTCCAAGTCTGTTGAATTTACAATATAGCAAACAGGCTCTCCGTGAAATGTAGTTTTACCTAAAATAGATTTACTTGATTTTAGGTCAATGAATACAGCGTAATGGCTTTTACTTTTTGAAATGTTCAAATTCCAAAACGAACCGCTAAAGTTTTGTTTGCTTTTAACTTCAAACGTTAGGATTGTGTTGTTGTTCATCCTTACTGAAATGTCAATACCCTTTGTATTGCCCAATGTTATATAGGCTTCATAACCTAATCGTTGAAGTTGACTGAAAAACCAAAATTCTCCCGAGATGCCTGTTTGCTCCTTTGCCATTCTTTTATTCTTTTATACATCTGCAAGGAACGAATGATGTCCTTGTGTAATATGTCAATTGGTAATCATAACCAAACTTAAATGCTGTAATATTTCCATTAGCGTCCAATCCTATGTAACCACCCGGAGAACCTGTAGAAAAATTTAATTTCTTACCGTAATCATCGGTTTGGTAAATTATTGGAAATGTTGTTTCAAAGCCCGAACCTTTACCTACCAATAAAAGGTCGCCTGCCGCCTTTTTATCACCGCCTAAAGTTTTTATTAGAGTTTCCCAATCAGTCGTTGTCGGTATTCTCCAGCCATTAGGACAAAGGCTTTTATTGTCATTATTTAGTCCGTAAAGTATTATTCCCTTTCCTACTTTTCTGTCTTGCATTTTGTTGTCAATAACAAGTTGGTAACTCTGATGAGATGGAATAATATTTAAGTCCGTAGCCATCCAAATTTGATTGCCAAGTTTAAATTCTTTAATGTTAGAAATAGCATCATTATTCATTTGTTTAATTTCATCGTCTTTGGATTTTAAATAACTTATTGCATCATTAACATTGTCTTTGACAAATGATGTTGATGATTGTAATTCCGTAAGTTGATTTAAAATTACCGATTGCCAAGATTTACCAAAAGCACTTGAATTGTATGTTTTATCAATAAATGCTTTCCAATTGTCCGTTTCTTTAAGCGAAAGGCTTGTTAAGAATTTTACATATTCATTAAACTCTAACTCACTTTTCCCGATGTTAACATATTTCCCATTTGGAATAGGTTCGGTTGTAAAATTAAAATTGAAGTTTTTCGATATT
Organism: uncultured Flavobacteriaceae bacterium; assembly: GCA_964450355.1. GTDB lineage: Bacteria > Bacteroidota > Bacteroidia > NS11-12g > UBA955 > CAYVDH01. The sequence continues at coordinate 3,113 of CAYVDH010000233.1, read as the reverse complement.
TGTAAAAATGCTCTCAGACCAGTTGTGTCTCCTTTATATAAATATGACTTTAGCTGAAAGAAGTATCTTGAATTAGAAAAGTTATTTATTTTTTCCCAATCTGTATTTAGGAATTGCCCTTTTGAATTTGTTGTTAAATTTAAAAAGGCGTATTCAGATTTAACGTCTTTAAAATATACGTTGTCAAGAAGACCAGAATTATTTTCAGATAAAACTTCGCAAGTTATATTTGGTGAATAACCAAATTCATTATAATCGTCATTTTTATAAGGTGTAACATCTTCTCCGAAAGCATTTGAGAAAAAACGGACATCCAGATTTATAAAATTTGCAGCTTCTTTCTTTAATCTACATAATTTTGTAATGCTCAAATTTTCGTTGACTTTTGTAATACTTATTTTTGCATCCCTTAATTCAGAGTAGAACTGACCATATTCAACTTCAAAATTATTTTCTGATTTGGTAAAATAACTATTAATCAAATCATTGTCAACTTCTATTTTATTGCCTTCAATCAATTTGCCTGTGCCGATTTCTTTTATTTCATAATTTGTCAGGTAACCATTTGTAAAAATGTAGCTATAGGTATTTTTATTATCATTAAATAGCCAATTACCGTCAACCAGTTTATTTTTATATGCACCTTTTAAGCTAAGATTTACCTTATCATTTTTCTTTCTTGTAGCTTCAATAAATGTCATTTCATCGGCAACAAAATTTTTCTTTACAATAAAAACCGCTGAAGAAGTTCCGCCTGGGGCTGGATAGCCCCAGGAATTTTTAACCGTCTTTGTTTGTGTCCAAACACCTTCTAATTTGTCGTTCAAATAATTTTCTGTGGTGATGTCTGTAATTTCTTTGAAAGGTGTGTTCTCTGTTACTTTAGGCCATTTCAAATCAGCTTTCACAACAGCCATTCCGTTATACCTGCTGTAAAGTTGTTTCCGTGTCCAAAGTCCTGTTTTCTTGCCTTTTGAATATTTTCCATTGATTGTAATGTTTTCGATTGGACAATTAAAGGAAAAATTTCCGTCAATTATTCTTTCGCCATTTTGTTCAAAGTATGTATAGGTCGCTGTCCCGTCATTATTTCCAATACTGTAAGGACCAGTAAATGTTTTTGGTGTCTGTTGTGCAGAAGCATTTATTGCTAAAGCGAAAGGCAAAATCGTAAATATTTTTTTCATTGTGTTTGAATTTTTCAATTTACTACTTGTATGGCTTGGTAGTGTCGCCCCGTTTTTTAAATGGTCGCTGGTCTCCATTTAGAAAATTTCTGTCAATGAACACAAAGCTAAGTTGTGTCGAAAATTTTCTTTGGTGGTTCTCTTGTCTGTCCGTTTACGCTGTGGTGTCTCATAGCCTTGCCCATAACGGTTTGCAGCTACAAGCAGGGCGGTTTTGGAACACTCAACTGTCTATACCCACAAATGGTTATACGAAGATAAATGTTTATTAGTGGCGGAACAAAAAAAATGTGGGCGATAGCCCACACTTTAATTTAAACCGCCACGATGACCTAGTCCGCCCGCCTTGCTTGTAGCTGCGGTTATGGGCTGGTTTTTTGTCCTGTTAAATTTGTATTGTTCCACCGTTTTGATGCCTGTGCCAGTTACCATTATTTACACGATAACAAATCTCATTGCAGTCTGTTTCAATTCTTTCACTCTGATGTTGCTGATTTAAAACGAATGGAGAATTTTCGTGATGGTCTTTTCTTTCACATTCAATATCATCGGAGTTTTTATCAATTGATGTATGGTCGTTTTCTAAAGTTTGAGTACAAACTTTTACTTCCACATTGTATTGTTCTCCGTTGTCTGCCAAACTATTTAAGTCAAAAATAAATATGCTCATGTTTTTTTAATGTTTAATAATTAATTTGCTTTTACTACTCTAGATGAATGAATATATCCTATTGTTCCGTCAGATAATTTAATTTTTTTGTAGTCCCCTTCGGTTGCAATAACTTCAAATGTTTCATTATCATATATTTTTTTTATTACTTCGCCTTTTGGTTCTTTTCTTAAATTTGAATAACCGTCAGGGTCTTGTATTTTGTATTGGTTAGCTGAACTAGGTGTTTTAGTTTCTGTTAAATTCTCGGTTTTTGGCTCATTACTATCAGATTTTGATTTTGACTCATAACTAAATAATGGTTTGCCATTATATTCAGCCTTATCTTTAGCTGGGTCAGGAGATAATATTTCGTATGAAGAAACTTTAAATGTAGGCCTTAATTGGCCTAATCCATTTTCAACAATTGAACTCACTGTACCTGTAAACTTTATTATTTGTCTGTACATCTTTTGATTAGTTTTCGAATCGTACTTTGATGAGCGGATTTTTTCTTTCTCTTTTTCAGGAATTAAAAGCGATATATGTACTTCTTCAATTTTTGAATCGTTATAAACGTAACCATTAATAAGTAAGTTTCCATTTTCTACAAGAAAGTATTTCGGGTCATCATCAAGATTAAGACCTAACATTCTTGTCAGATAAGGGTTATCTGTTGCTCCAGAAACAGCAATTTGACAATTAAATACTCTGTTTTTTAAATAGTATTCCATAACTTTTGCCTTATTCTTTTTCATAATCTTTTCATCAGATACTCTATCTAATTCTTCTTTTAAGGATATACCACAAGGTATCTCTGGCAATTTTACATCTTCTATATCTGTAAATAACACCTTATCTTCTATATGTTTTTTTACAGTATCTAAACACGTTTCAACGATTCGTTTATCGTCAACACTTGCGCCTTTTAAAGCTCCTTCAAATTGATTACACATTTTCATTAAGTCGTGTTCTTTAGCTTTTTCGCCTTTAACCATATAGGTATTAGCAGCTTTTTTTAAACAGTCGCAAATTTCTTCAGTTTTATTACTGCAACTTGAAAAGATTAAAGCGGTCGACATAGTTACCGCAGTTAATAACATTGATTTGTTTTTCATATTCTATTTTGTTTTTAAGTGTTTACTTTTCAAAATAGCTATGAGGTCTGTATGACTGGTCGTTATTGATGTCTTGTCAAAACGCTATGGTTGTCAAACTTGCCCATAACGGTTTGCAAGCAGGCGCAGGCGGGTTTTTGAAACCCCCCTGTTTCTACT
>CAYVDH010000232.1:0-4559 GCA_964450355.1 uncultured Flavobacteriaceae bacterium | reverse complement strand
GGGCAGGTGCGAAGCACGGTAGCGAAGCGAACCCAAAAGGACGAGGAAATGCTGCCCAAATAATCTAATTAAAACTATTTTAAATTCACCAATGTAACTCCATCGCCACCTAATTGCTCATTCTCGTGTTCATATTTTTTAACAAAAGGCATGGATTTTAATTTGGCATGAACCAGTTTTCTCAATATCCCATGCCCTCTGCCATGAACTATTTTTAGGGAACTAAATCCCAATAAATTAGCATCTATTAGCCATTTCTCTAGTGTGTCTATGGCTTCTTCACCTCTTACTCCTCTTAAATCTAGCTCCATGCTAAAGTTGGTTTGCTTTTCGTATAAATGCACATTGAAGGTAGCAGTTTGTGGTTTTGGCTTTTGTTTGTCTTTGTTTGTTTTTTCTATCTGCTCAATAGGAAGCCACATGGTGATATGGCCAAAGGCAACTTGTGCTTCCTTTTTTTTCAATGAAATAATTTCACCTTTGGTGCTCTGACCTTTTTGTTTAACAGTATCTCCAACTTCAAAATGCCTTGTTTTTGTTTCTATATCTTTCTCAGGTTCATTGTTATTGGGTATCACTTCAGGCAATTGTTCAGGGTTTAAGGAACGTTTAAATTCCTCTAAATTTCCTCTCAATTGTTTGGTTTTGTTTTTTTCTGCTTTTATTTCTTTAATGCCTTTAATGGTTTTTTCAACTTCACTTCCAGCTTTGTTCACTATTTCTATAGCTTGATTTTTTGCTACTTTAATGATGTCATTTTTTTGTTTAGCAATTTCATTTTTTAAAAGTTGGTATTCTTCAATTAATTTATTGAGATTGTTTTCTTTTTCCTTTAATCTTTTGTTGGTATCTGAAATGATTAATTTATTTCGTTCATTTTCCGACATCAATTCTTCTAAATCAATGCTCTCTCTTTGTTTGCTGTATGATTTAGCTTTGTTTAGTAATGTTTTTGAAATGCCTACTTTTCCAGCCACTTCCATTGCAAACGAACTGCCTGTTTTTCCAATTTCTAATTTAAACAAGGGTTCAAGTTTTACCAAGTCGTATTGCATTCTGGCATTTTGAACCATGCTGGTATGGCTTGCCCATGTTTTTAAATTTCCATAATGTGTAGTAACTACTGCAAAACATTGTTTTATTAACAGTTCTTCAAGCATTGCTTGGGCAATGGTCCCGCCTATGCTAGGGTCGGTGCCGTTGCCTATTTCGTCTATTAAAACTAAAGTGCCAGAATCAGCGTGATTAAGGCAGTGTTTCATGTTCATTAAATGGCTGCTGTACGAACTTAAGTTGTTGTCTATGGATTGATTGTCGCCAATATCTATAAATATAGATTTGAAAATGGCCATTTTACTATGGCTTTCAAGTGGAACGGGAATTCCGCATTGAAACATGTATTGCAATAATCCTATGGTTTTTAATGTGATACTTTTGCCACCTGCATTTGGTCCTGATATGACAGTCATAGACGTGCCATTGTCCGTATAAAAATGTAAAGGAACTAGTTTTTTATTGTTTTTCGAAAAATTAATGAACAACAAAGGGTGTCTAGCATTGATTAATTCTATGTCGTTAAATCGATGAGTAAGTATTGGAATGACTCCGTTAATTTTATTAGAAAAATGAGCTTTAGCACAAATAAAATCCAATTCGGCCATCACTTGTACTTGATGAAAAAAATCTAATTTGTAAGGGCTTAATTCCTTAGTTAATTGTTTAAGTATTCGTTCAATTTCTTTTTTTCGTTCAATTTCTAATTCTATGATTTCATTGTTGTTTTCAAAACATTCGATGGGTTCAATGTATAAAAATTTACCACTTTGAGAGTCGTCATGCACAAATCCTTGAATTTTTCTTTTGTGCTCAGCAATGATAGGAATTACAAGTCTTTCGTTTCGTAATGTTATCTCTGTATCTCCCGCCCATCCATTTTTTTTGGCATATTCAAATTTGGAAATCAGTATTTTTCTAACTTGGTTTCTTCTGTCATTTATTTCCTTTGATATTTTTTGTAAATCAGACGAGGCATTATCTCTTACTTTACCTTCTTTATCAACAATAAAATCAATTTTTTGAATGCAATGTTTCAGTTCTGGAAAATCCGAACAAATTTTTGAAACAGTTTTTAAAAAATCTAAGTGGTTTAAAATGATTTGATGGTTGTGGTGTTGGTGTTCTAAAAAGACTTTGAAACTCAATAATTCATTGCCATTTAAATAGAGCCCTTCAGTATTAAAATATTGGAGATAGTCCACTATTTTTTCTAATTCTTCAAACCAATGAAAGAAAATATTTTTCTGAAAAATGGATTGTATTTCGGTGACTTGGTTTAGAGACTCAAACAGTTTGTTTTGGTCGGAATTAAATCGAATTTCTTCTACCTTTCTTCTGCCAATTTCAGTGTGACATTGTTCTTTAATCAACGATTTAACAACATCAAAACCTAATTTGTTTTCAATGTCAACAGGGTAATTATTGTGTGTTTGCCTGTGGTTCTCCATTTTGATTGATGTTTTCAGCTTCCATTTCGCTGAGTTTATCTATGGCTCTTTCATAAATACTAGAGAGAACTTTGGGATAATTGCAATAATAATCGTGGCTTTTTCTGAAAATACTATCTTGTGTCTGGTATTTTTTCATGATAAAGTCATTGTCCTTTATTCGGTCTCTTGGTGGTCCATTCCCGTTGCTATATGTAGCGGCATCTATTATTCTTAAATCAACAATGATGTCCACCATTTTTGATTCTTCTATCACCCATTTAGGTTTACTGCTCACCTTTGGAGCTGATTTTTGACATGAAATCAAAATGAACAATAAAAATACAAACAGACTTAAATAATGTTTCATTAATTTTGCAAAGATAATGATTGGAGAAAACATTGTTAACATCAAACAAGAAATAAGCCAAAATTGTACTTTGGTAGTTGTATCTAAATTCAGGTCCAATGAAGAAATATTGGAAGTGTACAATGCTGGTCATAAAATTTTTGCAGAAAATAGGGTGCAAAATTTATTAGAAAGGCACCGTGATTTACCAAAGGACATTGAATGGCATCTGATAGGGCATTTGCAGAGTAATAAAGTGAAGTTCATTACACCATTTATACATACAATTCAAAGTGTAGATAGTGTGAGATTGTTAGAGATGATCAATCAAGCTGCAAAATCTAATGAAAGAACAATCAATTGTTTTATTCAGATTCATATAGCTCAAGAAGAAACAAAATTTGGTTTTAGTTATCCAGAGGCTGAGAATTTATTTCAAGAATTAAATGAAATGAAGCTGACACATGTAAATGTCAACGGAATCATGGCAATGGCAAGCAATACAGACAATCTAATTCAAATAAAATCTGAGTTTATAGAGTTAGTGAATTGGGCTCATCAAATCAAAAAAAACAACAGTTTTGCATCCGCTAATTTAAAGCATATCTCAATAGGAATGAGTGGAGATTACAAATTGGCAATAGAATGTGGCGGAAACATGGTGAGAATTGGCAGTGCCATTTTTAAATGATGAAAGACAACAAAGAATATACATTTAAAGCAAGTTTAAGTACTATTGATAAACTATTCATGAATTACATGGTGGTAGTTCCAGATGAAATAGTACAAGAAATCAATCAAAAACGAATAAGGACAAAAGGAACTATCAATGGAATTGACTTTTCATTGGCTATTCAGCACATTAAAAATGGGGCATATTATTTTAGCATTAATAATGAATTGCGCAAGAAAGCCAAATTGACAGAAGACAAAGAAGCGTTGATTAAATTTGTAGTGGTGGACAGCGATGTGCTTGAAATTCCAGAGGAGTTTTTAGAAGTGCTAAGTCAAGATGAGATGGCTATGGAAATGTTCAATACATTTACAATAGGAAAGCAAAGGAGTTTGTGTATTTATGTTCAAGGAGCAAAATTGGTAGAAAGCAGAATTAAAAGGTCGTTAGAGCTTGCTGAAAAAATTAAAACCCGAACATTGTATGGGGATAAGAAGGTATAGTTTTTATAAGAGTTTTATAATCTGTCCTTTTTAAAATAATAATTATTCACTGAATCTGAAGAATAGGCATTTTTTCTTCCTTTTAATGGATAAACTGTAATAATGAGAGTGTCATTATATTGTTTCAAAAAGAGATTGGTTGAGTTTAAATATTTGATTGGGGTTTTAAGTTTAAAATTTTTAAATGTTTCTAAATTCCTATTCCTAATTTGAATTGAATTTTTTACCATAGAATTGGGGAAGTAAGAATAATCATAATCATATTTTCTTCTCATTGGGATATAAATTGTGCATTTGTTTTTATTTGAAAATTTTGAAAGTTTATACTTGGCAAAAACAGTATCTTTTGTATTGATATAAAACAATAAATTTCCTTTTCTTTCAAAACTCATTAACACAGTGTCCTTAATGTTGTCATTGTTATTGAATTTTATTAATTTCCAGTAAATAGTTTGTTTTTTATCATTAAGTTTAAGAGATTTTTTTTGAATACATCCTAGAATGCTTATAGCAATTATTAAAAATAAAGAATAAATATTTTTAGTTTTCAT
>CAYVDH010000231.1:0-4667 GCA_964450355.1 uncultured Flavobacteriaceae bacterium | reverse complement strand
ATGTAATATGTTTAATACATTAGTAATAAGCTTATTACTTTTATTTAAATTTCTATCTAATAATTGAAAAGTAAAATAAACAGAATCTGGTTCTAATCCAGGATATGGTATTGCTGGAATATCCATTTCCAAGACTCCTTTTATGGATTTGTTTTTTCCAGTAGGGGTTAAATTTTTTATTCTATCATTATATTGAATTGTATCTGTGGTACTTGGGGCTATTAATTTACTTGCTACACCATTATTTATTGCGTAATATTCTATGTACAAATTGTGAAAATATTTAGAATAAAAGTCAAAGGGGGGTTGAGTGTCTTGTACTTCCAAACCAATGTTACCATCCCCATCTGTATAAGATATTTTAAATCTGATTAAACTGTCTTTGTTATTGAGTTTTATTTGTTCTATAGATTCAAATTTTATAAATGGAATTTCAGAGAACTGCTCACTATCTGGAACACAAGCTCCAATGAAAAATAGAAAAATACAATATTTGCAATACTTTTGAAACATGATTTATGAGGAACTAAAAAGTAAAATTTCTAATGTAACACCAAATCAATTTGATAAGTTGGCTTTAGAAGTTTTTTTATTTCAAAGTTCCGAAGTTCAAATTTACAAAAAATATTTAAATTTATTGGGTATAGAACCAAATAATGTTAAAGATGTTAACGAAATTCCATTTTTACCCATTGAATTTTTTAAAAATCATCAAATTGTTTCAAGTTCATTTGTTCCAGTTAAAATTTTTGAAAGTAGCAGTACTTCAGGTTTAAATACAAGCAAACATCATTTAAAAGATGAAAAGTGGTATCAACAATCATTTATTAAATCTATTAATCAATCAAATATTGGTAAATGGAATGAATTCTGTCATTTAGCTTTGTTACCAAGTTACCTTGAAAGAGGAAATTCATCCTTAATTTACCAAGTTAATTATTTTATTGATAATACACCTTTACCTCATAGTCAATTTTATTCAACAGATTATTTAAGTTTATATAATCAATTAATTTACAATGAATCAAATAATATACCTACATTATTGTGGGGTGTTAGTTTTGCTTTATTAGATTTTGCTGAACAATATTCACTAAAATTGAAACACACTACCATCATAGAAACTGGAGGAATGAAAGGAAGAAGAAATGAAATAACAAGAAAAGAATTGCATGAAACCTTGGAACGATCGTTCTCTACCAATTTTATTTCTTCAGAGTATGGAATGACTGAATTAATGAGTCAATGTTACGCTTTAGAGAATGGCTTGTATTCAACACCACATTCCATGAAAGTGTTTGCCAGAGAAATTAACGACCCTTTAACCAGTTCATCATTTTATAAAAATGCCGCTTTAAACATCATAGATTTAAATAACATTGATTCATGTTGCTTTATTGCTAGTAGCGATATAGCCTATTTGCACAACAATCACGAGTTCGAAATCATCGGAAGATTAGATTACAGTGATATTCGAGGATGTAATTTGTTAATATAATTCATTATTTTGCCGCTTTAAATGTTAACCATCATTCATCAACTCAAGTCATTTATTCAATTATACCATTGGAAAATGTGGTTAATAATTCTTAGTTTTTGTACTGCATCGGTTTACAGTTATTATTTTACTCCACTCAGGTATTTTTTAGACAATCTGAGAGACTTCAATGAGTTTAGCTCTTTTTTTATCACATATTTTGTCCATTATTTTTTTGCTTTTATTCTGATATTTTTTGTTTTTAAAAAAGAGAAAATCCAACAGAGAAAACAATTTTTAATCATCATTATATTAGGTTTTTTAATATTTTCTTTCAGAGCTACCGTTTACATTCATGGAAATTTAATCGAAACATTTTCTGATGACGGACAACATCGCATCAATAAATTTGTTTTTAATGATGTTTTTAGATTGTTGTATTTAACCATTCCTGTTGCTATCATTTGGTTTTTTAATGACAGAAATAATCAACCACTCTATGGTTTTTCAACTAAACACCATCAAACATCATTTTATTGGTATTTGCTTTTATGTATGATACCATTGTTAGTGTTTGCTGGAACTCAAAAAGAATTTACAGATTATTACCCAAGATTCAATGTGTTAAATGACATGAATCCTCCAGCATGGAAAATACTCATGTATGAATTGTGTTACGGACTCGATTTTTTCTCTATAGAACTTTTTTTTAGAGGTTTTTTAATACTAGGCTTGGTTAAATACATTGGAATTCATTCCATACTTCCTATGGCAGTATTTTATATGTCCATCCATTTTGGTAAACCCATGGGCGAAACCATCAGCTCTTTTTTTGGTGGCATTATTTTAGGGGTTATATCATACCATAGCAAAAGCATTTATGGAGGCATTATGGTGCATGCAGGTATAGCCTGGTTAATGGAATTAAGCGGATACATTGGAAATTCATTTAAATGAGTAAAAAATACACAATTGGTACAAATGCTTTTACTTATCCAGAAATTAGAAATTTCGCTGGCTTAGATTTTGCCGATTTTAAATTTTCAAAAACTTATGATTTAAACAAATTATACAGCTATTTTTTATTTAAATTTCAAAATAAACTAAACAATAAATACCTTAATTCATTCAATGACCTTGGGCTAAATCAAGTTGATTTTTTTCATTTTTTTAATGTCATTCATACGGGCACTGCACCTTTTATTACTACTTTCGAAACTAAGTTGCCAAGATGGAATGACATTTCAAATCATGACTCAAAAGGATTACACAGTTTAGCAAAAAATAATTGTAAAAAACTCATTGCTTTATCACAATGCGCATATCAATTACAAAAACAACATATCAATTCATTAAAACCTGATTTGAATGATATTATTTGCTCTAAAATGGAAGTCATGCTACCACCTCAACAATTGATGGTGAATTCTTTTGAAGAAAAGGAATTGAATTTTAATGCCATAAATTTCACTATAGTAGGAGCAGATTTTTTCAGAAAAGGAGGCATGTCAATACTTAAAGCTTTTGATAAGCTAATTGAACATAAGTATCCTGTTAAATTAACTATTGTAAGTAGTTTGAATTACGGTGATTATGCTTCTAAAACAACTAAAGAGGATTATCAATTTGCATTAAATACCATCAACAAACACGAACAAATTCATTGGATAAAAAGCATAAGCAATGCACAAGTGATGGAACTTTTAAAATCTACGCATGTAGCACTTTTGCCTTCGTTAGCTGAAACTTTTGGTTATTTTATTTTAGAAGCACAAGCCAATGGGTGTCCAGTAATAACAACCGATATAAGAGCTATGCCAGAAATCAATAACAATGAATCGGGTTGGCTTATTAATACTTGTCAAAAAGACTCGTTTGATGCTGATTTAACACATTTGAATGATCTTGAAGAAACTACTACATCTCAACTAGAACAAATTGTAATATCAATTTGTAATAATCCACAACAAATTCTAGAAAAGTCGATGAAAAGCATTGATAGAATTAAGAATTTTCACAACATTAAATTGCATCAAGCGAAGTTGGAAAATTTGTATTATTCCATTGTTCAAAAGACATAAAAAAAGGATGGCTAAACCATCCTTTTCATTTATATTTAATATTTTATATTAACCTATTTTCGCTATAAGGTCAACAATTCTGTTGCTATAACCAGCTTCATTGTCGTACCATCCAACTACTTTTACAGTATTTCCAATCACCATGGTAAGGTCGCTATCAAAAATACATGAGTGAGCATTACCAACAATGTCAATAGAAACAATAGGATCGTTGGTGTATTCCAACACACCTTTTAAAGAAGATTCTGCAGCGGCTTTGAAAGCAGCATTAATTTCGTCTTTAGTTTTTGCATTTCTTACATTACAAGTAAAGTCAGTAACAGAGCCATCTGGAATTGGAACTCTCATGGCATTACCGTTCAGTTTTCCTTGTAGGTGAGGCATTACTAATCCTACAGCTTTAGCAGCACCAGTGCTAGTAGGAACTATGCTGTAAGCTGCGGCACGAGCTCTTCTTAAGTCTTTATGTGGAGCGTCTTGTAAATTTTGGTCGGCAGTGTAAGCGTGAATGGTGGTCATGAAACCATTTTCGATTCCGCATAATTCATCAATGATTTTTACCATTGGAGCAAGGCAATTGGTAGTACAAGAAGCATTAGAAAGGATAGTTTCAGAACCATCTAAAGAATTGTCATTAACACCCATTACTATGGTTTTCATTTCGCCAGTAGCTGGAGCACTGATAACTACTTTTTTAGCACCTGCTTGAATGTGTAAGCCAGCTTTTTCTTTATCAGTAAATCTTCCAGTAGATTCAAGAACAACATCAATGTTCATGTCTTTCCAAGGCAATTTAGCTGGGTCTTTTTCAGCCAATCCAGCAATTGATTTGCCATTTACTATGATTTCGGTATCAGAATAGCTAACTGTACCGTTGAATTTACCGTGAACAGAATCGTACTTTAACAAATGAGCTAAAGTTTTATTGTCTGTTAGGTCGTTGATTGCTACAACCTCAATGTCGTTTCGTTGACTCATCACTCTATAAGCCAATCTGCCAATACGACCAAAACCATTAATTGCTACTCTTATCATATAATTTTTTAATTTTGTGGTCTGCAAAGGTACTATTTTTTTATTTTTTAAGTTTATTTTTTGTAAAATAAAAA
>CAYVDH010000230.1:0-4745 GCA_964450355.1 uncultured Flavobacteriaceae bacterium | reverse complement strand
TTCTAAATAATAAAAGTATTGAACATTTTTAATGTTCCCACTAGTATAGTAATTGATTTCTTTCAATATCTTATTGTTAGCATTGTAAAACTTTGAATTGATTAATATTCCTTTCACAAATGATTTCGAACGAATTTTAACTTGTTCTTGATTCATAATTTCCCATTTTTCAAATGACGTTACTTTCCCGTTTTGGTCATAGTGAAAAACATCTCCACAGAACAGTCCATTACAGTATGTCAATTCGTTCATTAGTGCACCATTTATATACCACGATTTACATATTCCGTGTTTATTGCCATTGATATAATTTTCTTTAGACATCAAAGTTCCGTTTTCATAATAACTGATACTTTCACCATCCAATACTGATATTTTGCCGGAATTACTTTCTATAATTTTATAAAAAGATTTTGAAGTTAAAACGCCTTTTTCATTGTAACCTAACTGTTCACCAACTTTTAACCCATCAATAAAATTTGATTTATTGATGATTTGACCATTGAAATTATAAACTAGGTATTCACCATGGAGTTTTCCATTTTTATAAAAGCCTACTACTTCAGGTTTACCATTATAGAAAAATGTTTTATAGCTTTTGTCATAACTTGGATTGTATGATATGCTATTGTAATATTTTGGATTTTCATGAATCAATTTATGTGGACTTCCATTTGAGTAATAGATATAATTTTTGCCATTTACTATCCCATTATCATATTCAATCCAGCTTAATAGTTCCTTATTTGAATTCCAAGTTTTAAAAACACCGTGATTAAGCCCCATTTTATAATGAGACAAAGAGACTATATCTCCTGTTTCTGAATAATTAGCTTGTTTACCATGGAATTTACTAATCCAATATTGATTTTGCGTAATAGATTGTGAGTTAGAATAATATGGTTTATAACTTTCAATTTCTAATAGGTTTTCATTTTCAGTTTTTGATTTTAACAATTTAGGATTTTTGATTAAAACATAATTGTTTTCAGATTTTAATTTTCCATTAGGATACCATTGTTTATGTGATCCACTTTGTATGTTGTACTTGTAATCACATTCAGACATTTTAATTCCACTTTCGTAATGCTCAATCCACTTTCCAGTTCTTTGTCCGCTGTCATAAAATCCAGATATTTTTGGAACACCGCTTTTATAATATTCTTTGTATTCACCATGCACTAATTTATTCGATTTATTTAAAGGGTAGTTACTTGGGTATTGATAATAATTAAAATTCCATTTGAGAATTCCATTTTCGTACCATTCTTTAATGCTTATTATGTTCCCTAGCGCATAGTTTGAAATGGATTTTAAATTTTCATTTTCGTGCCATTCTTTTTGTTCGCCATCCAATTTATTTGATTTTAATTTTTTAATAGACTTTAATGTTCCATTGTAATAAAAAGATTCAACAATCATTTGATCATCAATAGTGGTAGTGATACTTAAAATGGTATGAGAATTATATGACCTATTAAAAACCGTGTCTTTTTTTACAGATTGAGCAGATAAAGTAGGGATGTATAAAAAAGCAAATGATAAAATGATATTTTTCAAATAATTCCCTTGTAATAACATATTACAAATGTATGAAAATAATTGAAAATATTATGATTTAAGAAATCAATTGATGTTGTTTTGCAAAGTTAATTAATTCAGTAGCATTGTGAATATTGAGCTTAAAATTGATATTCTTTCTGTGCGTTTTTACAGTATGAGGACTAATAAACAACCTTTCTGCAATCTCATTGTTGGAAACCCCTTTGGCTACTAAAGTAATAATTTCCAATTCTCTATCACTTAATATTACCTTTTCATCATCTACTTCAATTGTTTGCTTAAATTTATTTAAAATCATTTTAGTAACATCGGCATCAAAAAAGGATTTCCCTTCATGTACAAATTCAATAGCTCTAATCAAAGTTTGTTTATCACTATTTTTAAGCAAATATCCATCAACTCCAATATCTACCATTTGTTTGATATGGGCTGCATCACCAAACATCGTTAATATTATTATTTTTGTAAAAGGGTAATTTAATTTTAATTGTTTAGCCGTTTCTATACCGTCTAATTTCGGCATATTTAAATCCAACAAAACAACATCTGCTTGATGAGATTGCATTAAATTTAAAACATCTAATCCATTATTTGCTACAGCCACAACTTGCATTGTTTCAATGGTATTCAAAATGCTTTTATAACCATCAAGTACTATTTCATGATCGTCAGCAATAATGATTTTTATTCGATGTTGATTCATTGACATAAAATTAATTGTAAATTAGTTCAATTATGACTGTAGTTCCTTTACCTACATGGGAATCGATGGTTATGACTCCTCCCATTTTTTCTACGCGTTGTTTTACATTGGCCATTCCTATTCCATTATTAGTTGAAGAATCTATATTGTATCCTTTACCATTGTCTTCTACAATTAAATTAAATTCTTTGTCGGATTGAGTAAGGTGAATATCCACTTTAGAAGCTTCAGCGTGTTTTATCACATTACTAACTAATTCTTGAAGGATACGGTATATAGCAATTTCAAATTCTATATTGTTGTTTTCAAAATTCCCTGATTCAAAAATATTAATTTTCAACTTACCACTGTCTTCAATGGTTTGTTTCATTTCCAAAATTGCAGCACTTAACCCATTTTTAACTAAAGTTCCAGAAACTAAATCGTGAGCAATCTTACGCACCTCTCCTACAGCTTCATCTAACAAGGCAGTAGCTTTATTGTATTGCGATTGATCTCCTTTTGTAAATCATCTATACGGGTTTCAATGGCACTAAAATGCAACTTAACAGTGCTTAACATACTGCCTAACCTATCATGTAAATCTCTACCAATTCTTTTTCGTTCTTCTTCCCTACCTTCAAATAATGCATCCATATTTTTCAATTCTTTATCTTTCAAAAGTTGTTCAATTTCTTGGTCTTTAATTAGTTTTTCACGTACAATCAATTGTCTTTTTTGTTTGTAGTTTCTGTATTGATATAATCCGAGCAAACCAAGCAAAAATGCAGTAATAACAGCCGCATTGCGCAATGTATTTTTTCTTTTGAGTTCTGATGTAAGTTTGGCGTTTTCTTGTGTTTTTAGTTTTACGGTATAGTCTTTTTCTACACTTGCAAGTTTAATAGATAAGTTATCATTAAAAATTGTTTCTTTTAAATTTAATAATTCGTGCAATAAGTTGTTAGATATCTTTGTTTCTTTCTTTTCTTCATAATAATCTATAAGATTAGAAATAGCAATTTCTAATTCTGTTTTTTTTCCATACTTTTTTATAACTAAATAGGCTTTTTCTAAATAATATATTACCGAGTCATTAAAATTTGATTGCCAAAAACACAATGCCATATTATTATAAACACTTGCCAATTTTGCTGAGTCGTTTTGATAATAGGGTACACTTTTTCTGTAATAGAATAAAGCCGAGTCATAATTTTCTAATAAATTATATGCCGAACCTAAATTTTCTGAAGTAAATCCTATGTGATTTTTTAAATGAATTTTCAATGCTATATTGTATGCATTTTCAAAAGCTAATTTTGCTTCATTATAATTCTCTTTTATTACCCAATAATTACCTAAAGATGTATAATATAGCTGTTGACAATGATTATTGTTTTTATATTTTAGTAAATTTTCTGCCTGTTGTATAAAATACAAATTTTTATTCGCATTTATGTAAGCGTAATTATCTGCCAAGTGCAAAAAAGATTTAATTGTTTCTAAAGTATCTAAATTTTCTTTATTCAAATTCAGAGAAAAATGATACAACTTAATTGCACTATCTAAATTGCCATTTTTAGATAAATAGTCTGCAAGCAATGTAGTGGCTTTGGCTTCTACATTTTTTAAATTATTTTGTTTGCAAATTTTAATAAAATTAGTAACTGTATCTGAATATTTTAATCCATCTACTTTAAATCTACTTTCAATATTTTGAAATTGAGTGTTTAGTTTTTTTTCAATATCATTATTGGTGATTTTCTGTTTACAAGACAAGAAAATAAATAATAATACGAAAATTATTCTCATAATATTTAAAAAAGAAAATAAATAATAGCTGCTATAATTAAAATTAAACCCAAAGCAATTAAATAAATAATCATGTTATTTTGATTATTGGTTTTAATAATCACTTTTTTAGGTGTTTTACCTATTGCAACTGCAGCAGCTTTATTAAAAATACCGCCATTGTAAACATCTTCTGGTATTGTTTCATTAGGCTCAAACTCCCAAGTATTTATATTAAAATTATCTTCTATTTTTGTTGCTTTATTTGCATAATCATATCCTAAAAATAGGGTTACCTCATCGGCAATACTTGTAGTAGCATTAGAGGCTAATTTCGTAGCTATTTCAACTTCGTTTAAAAGACTTAATTGACCATTAAAAGGAGGTTCATTTCCATTTAAATGTTGACCATTGAAACATTGAAATTGTACATTTTGTTGCAATTTTAGCTTTAATGTATATTTCCCTACTCCAGTATTAATCCCTGTTTGTGGATCAACTGGTAGTGGTTCAAAGTTTATTTCGAAGTCTTGGGCTTGCGTTGAATTTGACATATTTTTTATTTTATTGAATACAAAAGTATATTAAAAATTTATTTTAGCAATACCTATTCGGGGGTAATTTTTAGTCATATCTTATTTTTATTTAATTAATAGCACTTGGATATTTTTGTATTTACATAATAATATTTATAAGATAAATACAGTTA
>CAYVDH010000229.1:0-4772 GCA_964450355.1 uncultured Flavobacteriaceae bacterium | reverse complement strand
ATTGTGAAGAAGTAAAATAAACCCTTTTAAACCAAAAAAACGGGCAGTCCTTGTGGATTGTCCGTTTTTTGTTTTTTTTATGGGATAAGAAGCTAATAACAACCTTGTTAGGAGTTAAAAAATTCCTTAACAATTGTATAATTTGTATATTTGATATAACTAATCAATAAACGTACTTATTATGCAAAACAATATCATCTGTTGGTTTGAAATTTATGTGGACCAACTCGAACGAGCAAAAGCTTTTTATAAAGCCGTTTTAGGAACTGATTTTCACGATATGGCTCCTCCCGGAGGTAGTGATGAGTTTAAAATGTCTTGTTTTTCAAATGCTGAAAACCAAGGGGTAAGTGGTGCTTTGGTGCAAATGAAACAAACCCGTATCAATAATCCTGCAAACACGTCAACGGTGGTATATTTTCCTTGTGAAGATTGTAGTGTTGAAGAAAGTCGTGTAGAGCAAGCCGGTGGTCGAGTTCACTGCCCTAAAATGTCGATTGGCGAGCATGGGTTTGTGAGTTTGTGTTATGATACGGAAAACAATCTATTTGGTTTATATTCAATGCAATAGAACGATGCAAACATCAATTATGAATTACATAGAAAATTTATCGGAGGAAAAAGAAAAGGCAATCGGACATCAGTTAGCCCACTTGATGGATACGCACCTCACTTTTACCGAAAGCAAAATCTGGCATGCTCATCCCGTTTGGTTTATCAACGGAAATCCGATAGTGGGTTTTAGCAAACAAAAATCCGGTATCCGATTCATGTTTTGGAGTGGTGCCGATTTTGATGAACCCGCTTTGAACGTGAGAGGGGAGAAATTCAAAGATGCTTCGATTTTCTTTAATTCTGTTTCTGAAATTCATCCTGAAGAGGTGAAACGTTGGCTCAAAAAAGCGGAAACCATTCAGTGGGATTATAAGAATATTGTGAAGCGAAAAGGGGTTTTGGAACGGTTGAAGATTGTTTAAGGGTTTAAAAGGTTAAAAGGTTTGAACACAGATTTATAAAAAGGGAGAAATAAAAACTCAATTTTTTAACATTAAGGAAATAAGACGCTTCGCTTTTTTTTCATTAAGGAAAATAAGGTAGTTTTAAAGTTTAAAAGGGTTGGGAGACCTGTAATAAAAAGTACAATGAAAGCAATTCAAATTACGATTGAAGCTACGGTAAATCAATCACCGGAAATCGTTTGGGATCATTACACCAACGCAAAACATATTGTCCATTGGAATTTTGCCAGTGATGATTGGCATTGTCCAAGAGCTGAAAATAATCCGGTTGTTGGCGGAGCTTATTTTTCCCGAATGGAAGCCAAAAACGGCAGTTTTGGTTTCGATTTTAGAGCGGTGTACGATGAAGTTATTCCGAATGAAAAATTGGTTTATACTTTAGAGGACGGACGAAAAGTAATCACATCATTTGAAAAAATAGGCAACACCACCAACGTTACTACCGTTTTTGAATCAGAAAATCAAAATCCGGTCGACCTCCAAAAAGCGGGTTGGCAAGCAATATTGAATAATTTCAAAAGCTATGTTGAGCAAAACAATCGTTTAATTTAACAAAGCTTAAGGTAAAACCTTACATGACTTATATGATTAATAAATTAAACCATATAAGTCATATAAGTTTAACTTCAAACCCCTCAGTCCCTTAGCACCTAAATAAAAAAACATGAAAAAACTACACTATTCAACAGAAATCAAAGCTCCGGTAGCAAAAGTGTATGCTACAATGATTGCCAAACCTACGTATGAGCAATGGACGGCTGCATTCAATCCAGGGTCAACCTATGAAGGAAGTTGGAACAAAGGCGACAAAATCTATTTCGTAGGAACGGATGAAAACGGTAAAAAAGGCGGCATGGTTTCCCGTATTGCCGAAAACATTCCCAATCAATTTATTTCGATTCAGCATGTAGGTATACTCGACGGCGACAAAGAAATCCTCGATGGTCCGGAAGTAGAAGGCTGGGGCGATGCTTTGGAAAATTATGCTTTTGTTGAAAACAATGGCATCACAACGGTGTCAGTTGAAATGGATACGAAAGAAGATTATGCCGACTATTTTGATGGTACTTGGCCAAAAGCGTTGGAGATTCTCAAGGATTTGTGTGAAGTTTAGTGTAGAAGTTTAAGGGTTTAAAAGGTTAAAAGGCATTGCTTTTAGCCAATACATAAATAGGGTATAGCTTTCATATGGCTTTGACTCGGGTTTGATCAGGCTTTGGATGTTATACTACTACTATACTAGTACTATATCTATACTATACCAGTACTATTACAACTTGGAAAAAAAAGGGGAAAAACAGTGAAAAAGAGAGGTTTACCTGCTAGAAACAAAGATAACAATTTTGATGAAGGTTTGGGGTGGTTAGCCTCTTTTTTTAGTGTAACGGTAGATAAAGTGCAGCTTGGTTTTGAAACACCCCTTTTTTTGAAAATACGCCATCAACAATGGGTACCACAACCCCGAACCAATATCGAACAAAACCTGACCAAACCCCGAAGGAAACAGCAATCATAACAAAAGTCGCTACTCTCCTTAATTGACGGGCGATTAGGTAGCTTTTACGCTCTTTTATAAGTGAGGCAAGCTTTGCTGAATGGTTGGGTTGAGCGGAAAACGATTGGTTTTAGGGATAATTAGCGAAAAAGGGTACCACAACCCCTGGGAATTGAGATGGAAATGGGAAGAAATTAGCTCCCAATGTAGTAGTGAATAAAATCATTTTCTGTTTCTTGCTCAGCATCGAATTTGAGGACAAATTGGGATAACAGAAATGCTATTTTATTATACAGACAACGGATACAACTATCACAAAATAGAAACCAACTTAGTTTTAGATTTGTGAAAAAAGTTTTTTAAAGATAAAAGAGATAGGAATTTAATCTGTTATTTTTAGTTTCTCTGTAGCGAATTTATTTTCAATGATAAAATTTTCAAGTATTTTATCATCTATGAATTTTGCTATAATTAATTTGCTATCTGTTGAATAATAACTTTTTCCATTTAGTAATTTAAAGTTTCCTTCTACTAAAGATATAGCTTCATCTTCTGTCAAATTCTTAGAATAGAGTACGAATTTTGAAGATTTTGAATTATTAAAGAAATGGATAAATTTATCTCTAAATTCTTTTTTTGTTTTACTTCTAAATTCTTGAATTTTATATTCATTGAAAGTTGAATATGATTTTAAAACAAATAAAAAATTAATTTCATATTGATGAACAAAAAGTGTGTCTCTGTCAAATAATCTATCTTTATAGTGAAATGATTTTATGGGTTCTTCTTTTTTTGGTTTCAAGCGGCTATCGTCAAAATCTTGAAAATCTTTAATATATCCATAAACAAAGAAGTTTGGGGTTATGTTATATCCTTCAGTAATTTCGTCACGATATCTAATGTTTTCTTTATAAAAATCATTTTTATTTAATAAGTCAATATTGAATTGAATTACATTTTTAGCGTATGTGAATTGTTTATATTTTGACAATTTGCCCGCTTCACTTCCTGATTTATAATATTTAGAATCTCCAATGTAAAAAATGTCAGATGTATCAATTAATGATTTATAATCAAAAATATGGTCAATTATTTTACCATCATCATTATATTTTAATTCATCTAAAGATACACTATCAACTTCTTTCTTTTCATCTAATTTATCAGAAAAAAGTTTATTAATCATATCTTCAAAAACCAAATTATAATTTCTTACGGATATGAATTCTTCTTTTTTCTTTTTACTACTAGTTGAATCTGTTTTAGAAAAATACAGTTCACATAAAACATACATTCTTTTTAAAGTATCAGAGAAATAACGATACTTTATTTTCTTTAATTTGGATAACCCATTCTTTTGCAGTTTCTCAAACTTTTCTCCTTTAATAATGTTGTAACTTGGGTCAATCTTAAGATGTAATTGATGTTCTTTATTGAAATGATTTAATATTGAAAAGAAGTAAGTTAGTAATTCTTCTTCAGTATTTTGAACTTTCTTTTTATTATTTATTTCGATATAAATTGGTGTATTGTTTGCTGAAAGAATTGGCAAAGACTTTCTAATTGTCTTTTCCCATTTAGGTTTCCTAACTTGATTAGATTTGTATTCTATATGTTTGTAGAGAATTGTGTTTTTGTTCTTTTTATAAAAGTTTACAAAACTCAATAGCAAATCTAAATAGGAATATTCTAAATTCCCAAGATTAGTATTTAATTCAAAAGCTAATGAAGACTCAATAATTGAAGTATCCTTTATCCTTCTTTTATATTCGGTAAGACTATTGTAGAAATAAACTAATAATTGACGAATCCATTTATATTCTTCATTGTGTTTGAAGGATTCTATGTTTTCAAAATCAAATAACTCATCTTTGGAAATATCAAAAACAGTTTCTTGATTATCTTTCATAAAGACTTTAGGTAACATATAAACCAATTCTTTTTTTTCAAAAGAATGGTAATATCCTACTGAAATTATTTTGCCAACATTTCCGTTTTGATTGTAAAATTTTGGGTCGTCAAAAACAGAAGTTAAGTTGTCAATTGAATAATCTTCGCCTTCAATTAAAATCTTCATTTTATAAATTTACTTTTACAAAAGTTTTTATATCCAGATCATTCAAAATCTTTTTCACTTCTTCTTTTCCGTTTGTCTCAATTGGAAAAAAATCCTCATATGAAATTCCTTTGTCAAATATTGAATCAGAGCTATCCTCATCTTTAAAAACATCATTCCATAAGTAGAAAATAGCTTTATT
>CAYVDH010000228.1:0-4784 GCA_964450355.1 uncultured Flavobacteriaceae bacterium | reverse complement strand
GATAGGCTTGTTGTTGCTAGTATTACAGGATTATGAGTAATTACGGATATACAGATAAAATAAAGTTTACTTTTGAATAATGAAAATATTAATTTTAAATATTCTTTTGTTTTTTGCTTTTAATATTGCATTTGCACAAAATAAAAAAATTATTAATACTTTAAAATCTATAAATCAAAATCAAGAATTTAAAGAAAACGTAAATGGACTAAAAGCAAATAATAAATACAAAAGGAAATGTTCTAAAGATGTATATTCATATATTCAATTAGATTCTTGTTTAAATTCTTTGCAAAATCTAAGAAAGATAGAAGCCACTTATATAGGAAAACTACCAATGTATAAAATAGATAATATCTTAAAAAATAGATATAGTCTAATAGAGCAAATAAATAGGACTTACCTTAGTTGTAATAATGCTAAAAAAAGGAAAGATAAAAAGAGATTTAAAAAATGGAATCTTTGTGGGATATTGGGTGAACAAGTAAATAAGGAATTATTTTATATTAAAAATATAGAAAAAGTCAAAGATAGTATTCAATCAAAAGTAATAAAAAGTTTAGAAGGCACCATAGATAAAAAAGATAGCATCTTTAGTGAATACAAAATTGAAGATGATAAACTATTAGAAAAAAAGAAAAACCTTCCAAAAGAGGCTGTAGATAAATTATCAAATTTATTTCAAGATTTAGCTGATTCATTTCCTTGTTTATTTAGAATTGCTACAATAGCAGATGAAAATGGGGCACATATTGAAATATTATTTGGAGATAGTGCAAAAAGAAAATTTGTTGATGCTAATGAATATCAAATAGATACAAGTAAATGTGACGCTAATTTATATGATGGCAAATCAAGTAGTTATGGGTATGGTTTAGGGGAGTTTTATCCAACTACATATAATTCAAAAGCAACTGGACGTTTTTTATATAGTTTATTAACGATTTTGGATACTTCAAAATTTCGAGGACAGAATATGTTTAAAGTTGCTCATACTTATATAAGTATTGATGGAGGTTCGGATGGAACAATTATGGAAAGGAAACTTTATAATGAAGAATTGGGAGATACAATACAGACTTCATATAAATATTTCATGAATGGTTTATACATAGATTCAACAAAAATTATGCTAATTAAAAATACAATTATTGATAATAAAACTCTTGCTTTTTTAAGAGCATATCATGTTTACTATTCCTATTTAGAGCAAGTTAAAACTTTAAATATTAGACTTTCAAGTTTTTACAAGATTATACCTAAATTCTCAGTTTTTGAATCAACAAACATTAAAAATCCCAGTGATCGATTTTGTAGAATTGTAATTGATTTAAATGGAGCATTCAATGAAATTTTAGATAATATTCAAATTGAAAGGCAAATATTAAAAGACGAAATGGAAGCTCAACAAAAAGAGATTTCAAGAAATGCAAAAAAAGAGTATCAAAATCGTTGATTTTATACTCTTCACAACCCCTTAAAAAACTCTTCTAAACTCATTTTGTGAACCGCTAGTATTTTAAGTAAGCTTTTAATTGTAAAATTTATTCCAGTTTCCATTCTGCCATATTGCACCCTATTCAAATCATTCTCAAATGCAAAATTTTCATAGTTTTTAAAGCCTGCTGCTTTTCTTAGTTCTTTAAGTTTCAATCCAATATTTTTAATTATTTGTTCATCAAGATTTGTAAGTTCCTCTTCTTTTGAAACTATTTCAATTTTACTCTTTTTCATGACAAGCAATTACAACAACTTAACGCTTGTATGTTACCGCTGTAAATATACCGCATATAATTTGGTTTTTATAATATCAATATTTATATTTGCCCCATGAGAACTTTAGGAAATATACTTTGGCACTTTCCATTCTTTGGTTTTGTGTCCGCAATTTGCACCTATGTATTAGGTCTAATTCTAACCGCTACAGTCGTTGCTGCTCCAATAGGGCTTGGTTTAATGGAGTTTGGCAAATTCCAATTTACCCCCTTTGGTCATGCAATGGTCAGTAAATCAAAAATAAATGGGGAAGCACCAAATAAATTATGGAGCGCCTACTCCACCATTGTACGCATTATCTATTTTCCCTTTGGCTTGATCTTTACAATTATTGGATTTTTTCAAGTCGTAGGGCTTTTTATTAGTATCATTGGCATACCAATAGCACTGGTACTGGCTAAATCACTGGGGACATACTTTAACCCTATTAACAAAGTCTGTGTCCATTCTGCTGTAACAGACGAACTGGAGAGAAGAAAAGCCCAAGCACAAATCGATAAACACTTAAATTAATTACGTTATATGAGAAAAGTCTTAATCATGTTAAGCCTAATCTTAGTTTTAGGAGTGGGTTGTAAAAAGGAAGAAAAAGTGGAAATCAAAGAGACTAGGTATTGCAGGTTTGATATCGTTGGCAAAGCTACAAATGCAGACATTACCTTTTATTATATAGATGAAAACGGCATAAGTAAAAAGCAAGAAGCAAAAGGAGCTATTGCCAACAACTTTAGCTTTACTTTTACCAGTACTGTTGGGAGTAGTGTCAGCGCATACATTTCAGACCTTGATCCATTTAATGGCGTATTTGATTTCACTTTAAAATTGGTCGTTAACGGAGTCACGCAAGAATCAGTTAATGCTAATGGTAAAGGGGTAATATTTAATTCAAAAGTGAAGTGACCGTCATACAATCATGAAAAATACACTACCACTCATAACACTGTATTTTCTATTTGGGTTTTCTCTTAAATCCCAAGACAATTTCATGTTATTCAATGGAAATGAAATTACGGCTAAACTAGTGAAAATTGATTCCAATAAAGTGTCCTATTCTGAAAATGGCACAATGAAATCAATAAATAAAAATGAAGTTTTTAGAATCATACTCCAAAATGGCGAAAAGCTTTTAATAAAGAAAGAAACCATCTATCTGCCAATAGTGTATGAAGACATGATAATTTATACCGATGGAAGTGATATGAAAGTAAACATTGTATCATTAGAAAATGAAACCATTACATATCAATATGATAATACACTAAAAACAACCCATCCAACACTTGTTCAATTTGTTAAATATAAAGACGGCAGAACGATTAAAGGAATAGATTTAATTAAATACGAAGACAAAGTCATCATGAATACAGGGGATGAGTATAACAGCGTAAAATATAAAGACATGAATAATACCCATGTGGTTATTCAAGAAAAAGGAAAACAGACATTAACCGAATTACCCATTACCGATGTATTTGTAGTAAAGCTACACACTGGGGAAAAGAAATTTCCGCCCAAATCCATAATTCCTGCAACTAATTCAAAAAAAGATACAGTAGTAAAGATAGAAAATCCAAACAATGTAAAGAAAACACTTCCCATTGAAGACAAGAAGCTCACTCCCCAAAAAAAGACAATACAACCAAAAGCAAAAGACACAACATCCAATACAATTAAGAGAGATTATCTGTATATGAAAACGGGCGAAATCATAGAAGGTGAAATCATCTCTCATTTAAAAAACAGATTATTATTCTTAAATCATAAAACCAATGATAAAGAAGAATATTATTTAGAAGACATACAAAAATACGAAGTAAACATCATCCATTATGAATAACAAAATCAAAATAACATTTTTAACAGTAACTCTAGCATTAATGAGTAGCTGTGGGGTACAAAAACACAATTCAATTAATTCAAATGAATCAAACACGACCGTTGAGTTAAGTCGTAAAAACTACAAAATAATTCAAAAAGTATCGGGGACAAGTTCGGCATCGTACTTTATCGGATTTGGAGGGTTAATTAATAGAAACTTATTAGAAATGGCAAAAAGTGAAATGTATAATTCATCTAACTTAACAGGAACATCAAGAGCCATAATCAATATAACAACAGAAGAGCATGTATCGATTGTGTTTTTTACAGTAACAAGGACGGTGTATGTCAGTGGGTATGTAATAGAGTTTGTTAATTAGTAGTAGCTATGATGAAAAAATTACTTTTTATACTTAGTCTATCACTATTAATCCTAATTGGCTGCAAAAAATCAAATATAAGTACAAATTCAAATTCTGTATTTAGTCCATTGGCAGGGAATTGGTTTTTAGATTCTGCAAACTACCTATTTAACGATACCCAAATGTATAAACGTCCAAAATCAGTTATTTTTAATGAATTTCATGATAGCGAAGTCTTATGTCATACAGGTGGTATCATAGTATTAAAAAGTAGACTAAAAGAAGAGTGGCGAGAGAACACCTATACCATTCAATTCACTAATAATACTGGTAATAACATAAGAGAAGGAACCATGGTAGCGGTGGATTCATTAAAATCAGTACAAAACTGCCATTTCTATACCGATACTACCCAAAAAACATACACAGAGCCCTTTAACTATACCTATACCGATAGTACAGTAACCTTTCCATTTTATAATGCTTTTTATAACCCTATATCTACGCAAACATGGAAAATCTATTCAAAAACAAATAATTCATTGATTATTAAATCCACTGTTTATTTTAATGGGTATGAGATTAAGCGAACATTGTATTTGAGTAAATAAGAATAGAAAAAAATATTGTGAATTAAACAAATAAGAAAGGAGGTGGAAAATTCAATGAGTAACTACAAATTAGAAAGTAAAGAAGTTCGAAAGGACAATTTACCAGCAGCAATCGACCTTGCTGTTGGTCTTGTGTCACTTGGGTTTTTAGATACTGGCTCGTACAGTAAAGAATATACTGTAACAAATCAGAAAACTGGAGATTCGGTAACCTTTA
>CAYVDH010000227.1:0-4941 GCA_964450355.1 uncultured Flavobacteriaceae bacterium | reverse complement strand
AAGACATCAAAACGAATTAAATCGTTGCTTTTAAAATTAGAAATAAAAATTTTAAATCTTAATCGTTGTTTTAAATTGTACTAATTTCAAATTTGAATAAAATTGTAATGAATTTAGAATTGAATGAAATGTAATATTGTCAAACAAAATAGATACTGGGTTAATTTAGAAAAAAAATTACCTTTGTTCAAATTTGTTGTAAATGAACTACATAAAATCAATTTATCTGTTGTTATTTCTTTCGATTTCATGCGTCTCTGTAGTTGGGCAAGAACATTATTTAGAAAAAGAAAATCTTCAATACAAGCCTCTAATAAACAATGAAATTTATAATACAGATGACTTATTTGAAGCAAAAAAACTAAAATTTAATGAAGAATACATCGATGATTTGAATGCGTATAACTACATCATCAATGGGTATTATCAGCATTATAAAATGATTAAACAAAGCACTAAATTCAATTATTTTATTTTCAATTCGGAATGCAATGATTACCTAAATAAACTGATTCAAGGCATTGCAACAAAAAATAAAATCAATAAAAAATTTCAAACTTTCTTAATTCAAACCTCTGAAATCAATGCTTATTCATTCGGTGATCAATTACTAGGTGTTACTACAGGACTGTTAGCCAGTATCAATTCTGAGCAAGAGTTAATTTCTGTTCTTTGTCACGAAATGGCGCATGATTTATTAAATCATGTTGAAATTGAGTTCAAACACCAAGCCAAATTGCATACTTCAGATACAATAGAAAATGACATCAATGCAATTCTTGAAGACAATCTGTATTCTAATACAAGAATGGAAGAATACTTAGCAGATATTTATTCTGAATCCATGAGAAAAAATAGTAAACATGAATTGGAAGCAGATTCTTTAGGATTAATCTTGTTGAATCGCTGCGGAATTAAAGTTGAAAGTGCGATTAAATCTTTATTGAGTATTGAATTAAATGCAATCAATGATAGCAATTTATCAATGATTAATTATTTGCAAAAAAACAAAGTCATGGTAAATGATTATTGGAAATACAAAGGGGATAAGAGTCGCTTATCTGACATTAAATACGAAGCTAATTCTTTTTTTGATACTTTAAAAACTCATCCATTAACCAAAGAAAGAATCACTCTTTTAAAACAATATAAAACTGAAACACTACCTGATGTTATTGAATTAAGTGACTCGTTTAATTACATAAAAAAGAAAAGCATTGTGCATTGCATTGTTTCAAGTAGCATTCAAAATCAAATACATTACAGCATTTATTTTTCTTTGTTGTTAAAAACAATGGACACAAGTCAAAAATTTTCAGACCAAATGATACTAATCAATGTTTCTAAAGGTATATTTCTAAAAAAAAGGTTGAGTTTGTTTAAACACATTGGTACAACAGATGATGATAACCCTCATCATATAAACATAATCATACATTTTTTAGAACGACTCAAAGAATCTGAATCCACCACTGTCATTTGCCCTTTGTTTAATCAAATTAATCAGTCGAATATTGGCAATATTTATTCGGCAACATGCACATTGTTTACAGCTTATTTTTGTTTTAATAAGTCAAATTACAATGACTATATAAACGATTATAAGAATCTATATTACAATAGTTTATTTGAAAATGATTTGTTATATTTGCCCAAGAAAAAGTTAAAATGAATAAATCAAAATCAATCATACTCTTTGTACTGCTTATTTTAAGTTTCAACCAAAGTAATGCAAGTACAGTTTCCATTTTAGATAAAAAGCCTAAAGACAATGGCCTTTCAAAACAATTAGACAACATCAGAAGAAGGGATTTAGTTAATTTTGGGAACATCATTGAAAATGAAGTATTAGTTGGCTACTACATGTTCAGAAAAATGGATAATACTGGTGGTGGTAAAGCGTTGTTTCAACTGGAAATTTTAGATGAAAATTTGAAGAGCAAGAAAACCATCAAATTTGAGAAAAAGAAAAACCAATTGCTTGTTGAAATGTGTTATAATGGCAAAGTATTTTTGATCATCATGACCAACAAAAAAGGCATAGACATGATTACTTACAGTAAAGATGGGAAAAAAGTTAGTGAAAAAAACATAAAAAAATTAAATAAGTACGAACGTGCTAGAATGAGTTCTTCATTACAAAGTGAAGAAACCAATTTAAGTACAATTTATCCTATGGGGGAAAATGGATTTTACAGACAAAGTTATGTTAAAAACAAAAAACTTGGATTTACAGTAGAGGCTTTTTCTAACGATTTAAAAACACTATGGACTTACACTTCATCTAAAACTTCTAAAGAAGTAGAGGCAGTTGACATTCTATATGCATCAGAAAATTATTTAGCTTTATTGCATGCTCATAAAAAGAACTTGATGACCAAAGAAATCAATAATGATTTTTTGTTTTTGGATGGAAAAGATGGTAAAAAAATGTTTTCATTGCCTATGAAAGAAATTTCTACTTTGAGCATACAAGGTTGTTATGTCAATGAAGCTAAAAATGAAATCATTTTAAATGGCGAATATTTTGCAAAAGGGAGTAAAATATACAACTCGAAAAGTGAGGGCTTGTACTTAATGAAGTTAAATCTTGAAGGAGAAGAATTAAAAATGGAAAAACTTTCTTGGAAAAAAGATTTAACAAAATTATTAGTAACCGATGCTGATAAAGGGTCTTCAAAAGAAAACATGCGTTTTTTTGTACATAAGGTAATCAACGACAGCAATGGAAAAACGTATATAATAGCAGAACAATACAAACGCATTATTTCGGCAAAAGCAGTAGGAATGAACATCGCAAATGCCGCATTAGGAGGAGGAGGTAGCGACTTAAGCAACATTTCAATTAAAATTTACAATTTGGTTTACTTGGTTTTAGATGCTGATTTTAAAGTGCAAGAAATGGACATTGTTAAAAAGAAATTTTCTGAATTTTATTTACCTAAAGGAGCGGAATTTTATTCACCAACCATGATTGCACAATACATCAAAGCAACTAATAATTTCGATTATCAATTTACTTCATTAAATAAAGACAAATCTGGTTTCATTACATTTTACATTGACTTGAATAGAAAAAGTGAAGATAAAAAGAAAAACGATGCAGTAATTGGTACAATTTCATTGAGCAATGGTGCAATAGAAACAAAAAGAATTCCATTCAATACTGAATTCAATACGGTAATTTTTAGAAATGCGAAACAAGGTTATATTCTGATTGGGGAGTATTGGCGCAAGAAAAAACAATTGATGTTAAGACTGGAACCGGTTATTTAGTTTTTGAATTTATTCATTCACTAAAAATTGTATTTTAAACTATTCTTTATGGAATCTATTTCCTTACTACCCATGGAAAAACTTACAAGGTTGTAAAACTATAAACTAGTTATTTGTATTTTTTATTCATCTAAAAAACCTGATATAAAAATTACTCAGTTCATCATAAATCAAAAATATCAGAAAAGATAATACAAGCCCCAGCACCTACTTCAAAAAACCTGTTATCACTTTTTACGTATTCGCCTTCGTATCGCCATAAGTTCGATGAACTACTAGCTCGCCAATATTGATAATCTACAAGTAACTGTCTTTCTAAATTTCCGGGTATTGGGGTCCAGTTTTGTCTTATATAAAATTTAAATCCTAAGGGAGAGTCGTCTTTTTTGTAAATGAAATTTAATCCTAATGACAACACCATTGATGATTCTTTGTATTCACCTGCTAATTCATTGTCTTTATCTTGAGTGTTTTTTAGTTCAGATTTAATGTTGACTATGGAATTGCCAAAACCAACACTAAATTCAGGTTTAATAATAAATCCCTGATCTTCAAATTCGCCTAAATTTACTCCCATATTGAATCTGAATAAACGTTTAGTTAGCTTAAAATTTAAACTACCGCCATCCTTAAAATTGATTTGTTTGTGTGAATTGTGTCTTGATATTTCCATGTTTAACAACGGAAGTGGGGACAAGTTTGCCTGAATGTAAAAGCCAGTTCCAGGGTAATTTCTTGAGTTTTTAATGTTAGTACCGTGATAATTTTTGTAATTGTTTTCAAATCGATTCAAAGATTTGCTTTTGATGTTCTGCACATTGACTCCAGCAGAAAACAAAAAATAGGTGTAAGGGTCTACTTGTGCGTTAACACTTAAACATGTTCCAAAAAAAAGGATTATAGCATAGTTTTTAATTTTCATCAATTTTGTTAATTTGATGCAAATATGAAAAATATTTTTCTAATGTTTAACTTTACATTTTAAATTATAAATTTCTTTTTTTACATTATGCTAACACATTTATTATAATTCATAAAATCCTTGATATAAAACACTTGGGGGACTAGCTTTTTTTACTCATTATATAATTATTTTTAAATGGCATTCGTGAGAAAGCATAGCTTTGTTGATTCTTTTTTAAGCAATGAAATAAGTTTACTTATTCATTAATGCCAATTTAAATCAATTAAAATGATTAATAAAAAAAAGTAATAAGGTATCAGATAGAATCACAGATTTTAAATTGTAGATTTCAGAATTCAGATTTTGGACTAATATTTAAATAACCATTCAACAATAAAACCAATGTAATTTAGAGCTAAATCAATTAACTAATTATTTTTTTCTTTTTTCTTTTTGGTGCCAAAAAGAAACAAAAAGGCACCACCAAATAAAAATTTCTGTTTTTTTGAAGCTGCACGGCTAAGCACAACCTATCTTCAAAAAAGGAAATTTCACGCATTTGCTGGACCCCAGCCGCACAAGTTTGGATAGTTTTAAAAGTATAAAATGTATTTTAAAAATGGATTTTATAAATAGCTTTCAAAGTTCCAATTTCATCTATTAGTTCTAAAATATTTACTACTTAAAGACTTTAAAAACAATCAAAAATTATCAAATTTAGGGATGTCGCATTAAATTATTTGGTTTTTTGGCTTGAAGTT
>CAYVDH010000226.1:0-4947 GCA_964450355.1 uncultured Flavobacteriaceae bacterium | reverse complement strand
ATAATTAAAATATCAATAAATAAATTCCCCGTAAGGACTTTTGATGGTTAATTTTGGGGTTTCATTGCCTGTTTCTACCCTGCCTATCACTTGAGCTTGAATGTTAAATTGTTTGGAAATACTGATAAGTTCTTCGGCTGTTTTGATGTCAGTATAAACCTCTAATCGATGGCCCATGTTAAATACTTTATACATTTCTTTCCAATCTGTTTCACTTTGATTATGAATGGTTTGAAACAAAACAGGAGTTTCAAACAATTGGTCTTTGATGATATGCAATGGTTGTTTTACAAAGTGCAATACTTTCGTTTGTCCTCCTCCTGTGCAATGAATCATTCCATGAATTTTGTCTCTGAAATGGTTTAAAATTTCTTTCACCAAAGGCGCATAAGTTCGGGTTGGCGACAATACCATTTTCCCTGCATTCAATGGAATTCCAGCTATTGAATCAGTTAGTTTTAAATTGCCAGTATAGGCTAAATCTTCACTCATTAAATCGTCATAAGACTCAGGGTATTTTGCTCGGTATTCTGCACTAAACACATCGTGTCTGGCACTGGTTAATCCATTGCTTCCCATGCCTGCATTGTATTCATTTTCGTAGTTGGCTTTACCATCGCTAGCAAATCCTACTATCACATCTCCTGCTTGAATTTGATGATTGGAAATGATGTCAGATTTTTTAGCTCTTGCTGTCACTGTACTATCTACTATGACTGTTTTTACCAAGTCACCTACATCTGCGGTTTCGCCACCACCACTTACAATGTTTATACCATGAGATTTAAGGTTGTATATAAACTCTTCGGTGCCATTGATGATTTCAGCAATGACCTCCCCTGGAATTCTTTTTTTATTTCTACCAATGGTACTTGATAGTAAAAAATTGTCGCAAACTCCAGCACACAATAAATCATCAATGTTCATTACAATAGCATCTTGAGCTATGCCTTTCCAAACAGAAATATCACCAGTTTCTTTCCAATAAATATAAGCTAAACTGCTTTTAGTTCCAGCACCATCAGCATGTATGATGTTACAATAATCATTGCTTCCACCTAATACATCAGGAATGATTTTACAAAACGCTTGAGGGAATAAGCCTTTATCAATGTTTTTAATGGCATTATGAACATCTTCTTTTTGAGAGGAAACACCTCTATCAGCGTATTTATCTTTGTTAATCATTGCTTGAATCAAATTGCAAAATTAATGATTTATTCCTCAATTGTTTCATTTAGGTACACATTATACAATTCGGGATTTATTGTTTTTAACTTATTCATTAACTCATTTTTTTCAGCTAAGTTATTGGTTTCAGTGGCAATGGATATTAAAGATTCAATGTACATCACTTCATTAGGAAATTTTTGATACAACTCATTGATTATTTGTTTTGATTTGGTATAATCTTTAAGATAATAATAATTTTTACCTAACACAAATTTGGTGTTTCTATCTCCACTAATTTCTACAGCTTTTAAGTTGTATTTCAATGCTTTTTCTGGCATAAAATGAAGCATATCATACTCTCCTACCAACATCAAACCAAGAGAATTGTTAGCTTCTAATTTGGATGAATCAAGAAGATAAGCTTTATTAAATAATTCATAACTTTCTTTGTATTTTTGTTCAATTATATAAACGTCCCCTAGATTTATGTAATATTCATAGGAGTTTTTAGGACTGCTTTTGTAAGCATTCATGAACATTATTTTAGCAGAATCTTGCATTTGGCATGAAGAATACACTATGGCAGCATTTCTATAAATTACTTTTTTATCATCTTCTCTTAATTTAGGATTTTTAATGGCTTCTCTAAAACACGATTTAGCTTTTTCAAGCTCACCATTATTTAAATAAGTTAATCCTTTTTCATTTAATTCAATGGTTTTGTTATTAGTAACTAAATCACATGATTGAATTAAAAAAAACAAACCTAACATTGGCATTAATTTAGTGCGTATATTCATAGCAATCAAAGGTAAGATGATTTTTTTAAAATATTTAATTTTTCTCAATAAAATTATTTAAAATAAAGCCTAATTTTGTATCATGTCAACGAATAAAATAGATGAAATTTGGACATTGTTACAACAAGTAAAAGACCCTGAAATTCCTGTATTAACCATAGTGGATTTAGGAGTTGTAAGAGACATTAGAATAGACGAAAACCAACTTGTAAACATTGACATAACTCCTACATACAGTGGTTGCCCAGCCATGAACGCCATTGAAATGGAAATTAAAATCTTATTGAGTTCATTAGGAATACCTCATGCCATTAAAACAGTGCTTTCACCACCTTGGACTACCGATTGGATTTCTGAAAATGGCAAAACAAAATTAAAAGCTTATGGAATCGCTCCACCTCAAGATGAAATTGAACTTAAACACTTGTTTGACAAACCAACAAACATTGAATGCCCAAGATGTAACAGCTTAAACACTGAACTTGTAAGTCAGTTTGGAAGTACAGCCTGTAAATCCTTATACAAATGCCTTGATTGCTTAGAGCCGTTTGATTATTTTAAATGTTTGAGATAATCCTTATTTAACTTCTTCGTAATCCACATAGTCACCCTCTAAGTTGGGTTTATTTTCCTGCTTCTTAGGTTGATTTTGTCTTACTTTTGAATTTAAATCACTCAAATCATTTTGAAATTGTTTTTGTACATTTCTAACGGAAAGGTACATTTTTACAATTTGAAAAATCGCATAAATAATAAAAATATTGAAGAGTAATTTTAAAACACTCATGATTTCAAAGCAACAAAATAAACCAAATTATTCCTGATTAAAAAATCAAATACGATGAAACGGTCATAATTTCCTTAAATCTACAAACAACTTAAAATTGTTTTTAATTTATTTTCTGTTTCATCCCATTCCTTTTCAGGCACAGATTGAGAATTAATTCCTGCACCCGAATACATCAGATAACCATTGTTAAACACCTGTGCACACCTTAAATTTACAGCAAAATAAAAACTTTCATCCTTGTAAATTGGACCTAAGTATCCAGCGTAAAATGCCCTTTGATGATTTTCAATTTTTTTGATTATTTCTAAACTTTTACATACTGGAAATCCACACACTGCTGGGGTTGGATGTAATTTTTTTAATAACGAATTGTGTTCAAATTTGCTTTTTATTTCTATGGTAAATTGAGTATTAAAATGTTCAACAGGACCCGCCTTTTTAACCATTAATTCTGATTTTTTATAACTGAAATTAAGTTGATTTAAATTGGACTCTATGTAATGAACTATGGTTTGATGCTCTTCAATTTCTTTGTCACTAAATCCATTGTCTTGCTTTGTCCCACCTAAAGCTTCAGTAAATAAATTTTCTTTGTCAGAAATCAATAAAGTTTCCGGACTGGCTCCAATCATGCATAAATTTTCATTGATGTAAAATAAATAAATAAAAGCTTCTTTGTATTTTTCACACAACAAATTGAAAACTCTACTTAGTTGATGGTTTTTTTCTTTAAAAACACATCTTGATATTACCGCTTTTTCAACTTGATTATTTTTTAAATTAAGTATGGTTTCTTCTATCTGTTTTACAAATTCTGTTTGTGATGAACAATGTTCAGAATTTTGGTAATTATTTAAATTGATTCTTTCAATAAGATGTTCAATTTCTATCTGGATGATGGCATTTATTTCCCCTATCAATTGAATTGGACTTTCATTGCTATCAAATGCTTGAATTACAAAATTATCATTTCCAAATTGTTGATGTTTTAAGATAAAACAATCGCTTTTATTTGGCTGTTTCCAAAGGGCAAAGGAATGATTGATTATAGCTTCCTTCATCTGTTTTTCACTGCCATGGTTAAACGGCTGATATGCACTAATTTTTTATCTTCAGTTTCAATTCTAATTTCCCACACTTGAGTGGTGTTACCTATATGCAAAGGCTTTGCTATTCCATAAACGTTTTCACCTTCCATTACTGGCCTTAAATGATTGCCATTTAAATCCAAGCCAAGTGCCACGAATTTGCTTCTATCAAACACAAGGTTAGCAGCCAAACTACCTACACATTCAGCCAATGCCAAACTTGCACCGCCATTTAACATTCTTAATGGCTGTACAGTTCGGTTGTTTACAGGCATTTTTGCTTTTAAATAATCGGGACCTAATTCAATGTATTCAATGCCTAAAAAATCGCTCATGGTATCTCTACAGTATGTATTCAACCAATCTAATTGTATATTTGCTGAGTCGTAAAAAATGGATTCCATAACTATTAATTCAGGGTCAAAAATAAGTAAAACCATTCATCTTATCAGACATGGTCAGACAGATTTTAACAAAAAAAACATCATACAAGGTAGCGGAGTCAATAGCTTATTGAATGAAACAGGGGTTTGGCAAGCACAACAATTTTATAAATACTACAACAAAATTCCTTATCAGAAAATATACACTTCACAATTAACTAGAGCCATTCAAAGTGTACATGAATTTATAGCTCAAGGCATATCACATCAAGAAATGCCTGAATTGAATGAAATTAATTGGGGCATCATGGAAGGAAAAGAAAGCAGCCCCGAGAGGCATATTGAATACCAAAAAATAGTAGATGAATGGTCGTCAGGTAATTTGGACATTGCCATAGCAAATGGAGAAACGCCCAATGTATTATTTGAAAGGCAAAAAAGGGGATTAGAAAAGATTATGGCACAACAAGATGAAGAACTGGTATTAATATGCATGCATGGCAGAGCCATGAGAAGTTTTTTGTGTTTACTAACCAACACCCCCTTAAAAGACATGGAAAAATGGGAACACAGCAATTTGTGTTTGTATGAATTGGAATTTAATGGCAATTGTTTTGATGTCATTAAGGCAAATGATACCAAGCATTTGTCAGATTAGTAAAAATTTGTCATTTTATTATTTAATATTTGAAAATTCTAATAATTTGATTTTA
>CAYVDH010000225.1:0-4950 GCA_964450355.1 uncultured Flavobacteriaceae bacterium | reverse complement strand
CGGTGGTGTGAGAGGCTCTCCCTGCTAGTTTCTAGTGGGGCAGTCTACTCGATTACCAGCTGGCGTTCTGTCTGCCGTGGGTTTAGCTGTCATTTGCAGGCTTGTGTTTTGGTCTTTATGTGTCGGTTGTGCGGTTGCGGTTTTAAAAATTTTTGAAGGGAAGGAAATTTTAAAAAATAATTTTTCTCGAGTGGGAGAGGTGGAAGCTCTTTTGCAAACTTTGGTCTGCGGGTCGGCTTTTAGCGGTTTGCAAATGTGCTTACACCTGTGCATTGGGTTTATTGTTTGTCAGTTGATAAATAGCTGCTTTTAGAACTTGCCAACAAATTTTTGCTGTATGTTCGTCAGGATTAAATCTTGAACTCACTTGTTCGTAGGGATGAATGTAATTTCTAAAGTCACGCAATGAATGGCTAAATTTCTTTACATCCTCTTTCAAAATTCCAATGTCGTGTGCTGTGTCAATGAAATTACTAAGTGTCCATTCGTGATAAGGTTTTACTTTACCGCTTTGGTCTTTTGGTGATGATTTTGATTGGTTAAATTCTCTCGGGTGTTTTGATGCAATACCTAACAATATTCCTTCAAGTGAACTGCCAGACAGGAAAATAACTGACATTGGGGCTTTGGCATTTAAGCATTTTTTTATTTCGTCAAAACGAATGTTCAATGTTTCAGTAATTATGCTGTCCAAACCTAATTTGTCAAGGGAAATATCGCTAAACTCCTTTTGTAAAAAGTCATCTTCTTTTGCTTCAACCTTTTCTTCAAATTTTATTTTACCTGCTTTGGAAAATGTTATTTCAGTTTCCCTTCTTAAAACTTGCCATCCGTCAAATGCAAGATATTGATTGAAGTCTGCAATGAATTTGTCTAATTCAGCAAACCGACCAATGAAATTTACAGGTGCAAAAAGTTTACGAATACATTTGTCAAGTTCAGGTGTTCCGTTGATTTTAGATAGTTTTTCGTCCGTATAAATCCATCTTGAAGGAAATCCACCACCTCTGTTGTATGTGTCGTTTGCTCCTAAACCATTAAAGAAATCAACGAGTTTAGGGCCTGAACGATACTCAGTTTCCTCGTTGATTAAGTTTCTCAATTTCTCTAATGTCTTTTGTTGCAACTGCATTTATTAATTGGTTTTTACCGCAAATCTGATTCTATACAGATGTAATAAGGATGATTTTATTGCTTCGTAATGTTCAGAAATTCCGAATGCGTCAAAAAGAACTCTTTCAAAATTTACTCTATCTGCTTGTTGAACTTCTTGTTCTAAAGGAAACCTATTTCTATTTGCCAGTGGTTGAAAAGCACTGATTATGTTTTGTTTCTGTTCTTCTGATAAAAGTTCAAAATTCAATAGTTTAAAATCACGTTCAAATTTTGTGGCTCTCAAATCAAGTGCCCCTAAACCTCTACCAAAACCGAAACTTTCAATAAAAAACATATTTAGAACGCTGTTTAATAAGGCAAGCAGTAAAACTCTGTTTTCATCTTGATGCTCCGCTTTAATTGAAAGTCCAATCATTCTTTGGTCAATGAAAGAACGATTAACAAAGGTTGCAATGAATAAACTTTTATCGTAATTCACATTAGCGACAAAGTCTGCCATATTTTCGGTTTTCATTTCATACCAAAACATATTAGCTCTACGCAAAGATTGAGTAAGCGGAACGCCTGTT
This sequence comes from uncultured Flavobacteriaceae bacterium, assembly GCA_964450355.1. GTDB lineage: Bacteria > Bacteroidota > Bacteroidia > NS11-12g > UBA955 > CAYVDH01. The sequence goes on along the minus strand of CAYVDH010000225.1, from coordinate 3,265 downwards.
TCATTGTTTTGATTTTCAAAACTTCTAATCCATTGCAAAGCACCTGTATGATTGAGTTGCTCTAATTCTTCAATACTTCTTGAACAACAAAATGCTTCTCCATCTGCTGAACAATAAAGTCCTGATGTTCCTCTTAGGTTTTTCAGAACTGGTCTTATGTATTCCGCTTCAATGTTGTGTCCAGATGCAGGATAAAATAAGGGATTCCAACCTCTTCTTTCACCACGAGTAAACTTGAAAATCTGATTGCAATCAATGAGTTTTTCTGAAACATCTGTAAGCCAATTAAGATTTGCGAAGTAACCGCACCAAGGAACACCAATAGTTTCAAAGTTGGTTATCTCTTTTACTGAATAATTTTGAATAGCTACAAATTGATTATCAGTTTCCAACAAAATATTTTCGCTCAATTGTTTGATGTCAGGTATTTCGTTTATACTTTCTTTTAGGGTGCAAAATGAAATTGTTCTGTTTTGGTTTATTGGAGTATATGGGTTCCGCTTTTTTGCAATTAGGAAAGTAGTTACCACATCTGCATTGTCAAACCATTTTCCTTTTCCTGAAATTACAACAGTTTCAATGTCATAGAATTTTTGAATAAGCTCTAAGAAAATTTCTCCGTAATCAGTTCCCAACCAAGCATTAGAAAGGATAAGCCCAATTTTTCCGTTTTCAGAAAGGAGTTGATGTAAATAGAATGGGATATAAGCGAAAATATCGCTTTTGCCACTTAGTGTTTTTGTAGTATCAGTTTCGTCTTGAATGAAGTTGTTTATTTCTGTTATGTTCGGGTTTAATACTTCAATTTCTTTACTCTTGATGAATGGTAAGTTTGAAACAACATAATCAATAGTTGGAAAAACTTTTACAATATCGTTTCCATTGTTTGGGTCTTTGAAAGTTACATTTTGCCCTGTTGCTAATTCAATCACATCTTTTCTAAAAATGTTTAACACCTTGCCAATGTTGTTTGGCTTTGCCAAAGTAAGTGTAGACAATTGAATAGGGAAAGAATGTTTATCTGATGCCCAAATACTGTTTATAATTTCGTCTTGGTTAAACTCATATTCTTCTTTGAGCAAATATGCTTGATTGATTATTGTTCCTGTTCCGCAGCAAGGGTCAATTACAATTCCTTCTTTGTCTTCTATGGTTAATCTAACCAATAAATCCGCTAATTTTTTAGGAGTAGCAAATTGTCCTGCAACCTTTCGTTTTGCTGAAACAATTGAAGATTGGAGTAAATTATGTAGGATTTCGATTTCAATTCCTGCAATGTTGATTGATGAAAGAAATTGATTTAACTGGATAATCTGTTTCCAAGCAGAAGTTGAAATGAACTCAATTGCAAGGTTATCACTGAAAATATTCCAAAAATTACAATGCTCGGATATTGAGGTAATTATTTCCTTTGCTTGTTCAATCGAAGTTTCATTGTTTATTGATTCTATTGCTCTTGCTTCATTAAAATGCCTTTTCAGCACATTTGCGAAGATGATTTTGAAAACCCAATCGGTTAAAATTACTTTTGAAAGAGTAGGTAGTTTATTTGAAGCATCTTTTATTGCAGTCGGATTATAGCCATATTCTGTTGCTGAGGATAGCCACCAGTTGTTTATTTGGGCTTCAAGTCTTGAATTTCTCCTAAAATTTGCCCTTATGTTTTCTGCTGTTGAGGATATATTTTCGAGAATAACATCAATGATTGCATCAACAGCTAAAATTTCTGTAGAAACATCATCTGAAATTTGACCTGATTCAAAATAGCTGTTTAAGTCTGAAAGTATGGTATGCAGTAATGATTTCCAAAGAGTTTCTTTTGGTTTTACCTCTGCTCGGTTATTAATCTCAATGTCATTCCAAGTTTTTAAAATTGAGAATGATTCTCCTTGTTTTGAATAAAGAACAGCACTCTTTACATTCCAGAGAATAAAACTGTCTCTTTGTAAAATCTTGGCTTTTTTGATTGCATTGCTAATTAATTCAGCATCATTAATTGGTGTGTCAGGCATTTTCAATTCCCAACCCTGCAAAATGATATTTCTTGTTTGGTCTTTGAAAATCAACACATCAGGGAATAGACTTGACTTTTCGTTGCTTATGGTGCTTTCACCTCCTGCACTTTTAAAGTGCCAACTTTTATTTGCAAGATGCAAGCTGATTTCACTTATAACATCTATTGCCCAGCTTCTTTCGTTGTATGTAACTTTTGCCATTTTAGGTAATTCAATTAATAAATTGCTGGACTTGCTTTTGCTTTTCCGTTTTTGTAATTAAGTGTATGATATTTTGCAATTGGCTCATTGAATAATCTTAAAGTTGATTCTTCAATCTCCTTGCGTTTAAGTGTTTCTTGAATCCTATCAGTGCAAATTTTAATGTAATCAACTGGTTTAACTTTGTGAAGTAAAACATCTTCATTTTTCTCAATTCCAACAAATTGTCTGTTTTCAAGAATTGCAGAAAGTAGGAAGCTACCACTACCACAAGCATTGTCAAGCACTACATCACCGGGGTTTGTGAAAGTTTTTATCAAATATCTACCCAGTTCAATTGGCTTTTGTGTCGGATGCAAAACAGGACCTTCCGATTCTGCTGTTTTTACATATACAAAATCGTCTATTGGTTGTTCTTCGTAGCATACAACATCATTCGGGTATCTATCACCATTACTTTTAACGTGTCTTGGTTTGAAATCTCCATAACTACCAGTGTATTGGTCTTTTCTAATGCCTTTATCGTATGCCTCTCCATTTGTCATTTGAGGATTATATGTAGGCTGTTTTTTATAGAAAATACAAATGTCTTCGTGTTTACGAAGTGGTTGTTTTTTAGCGTTAAGAAAATTTGTTGATTTTGATTTAATCCAAACCACTTTGTATTTGAACAACTTTTCATTACTCATAATCAACTTTGCTGTAAATAGTCCCTGAGCGGTCAATGCAATTGCTCCATCATCTTTGATGATTCTTTCATAATGTTCCCAAAGTTGTTCTAAGTCAATTACCGAATCCCATTTGTTTTGAGTTGTTCCGTATGGTAAATCACAAAGAATCATATCAATGGATTTGCTCGGAATATTTTTCATAACCTCTAAGCAGTCGCCTTGAATAACTTTGTTTAAGTATTGTTCTATTGATTTTACCATTTCTTAAAATTTTAAATTTCCTTGTTTAACCTTCGATACTCTGTAGTATTTCGCTTTTTCCTCTGCCAGCGTCAATAATTCTGTTGAGTCGGGAACACGATAAATCATTTCTGCTAT
>CAYVDH010000224.1:0-4969 GCA_964450355.1 uncultured Flavobacteriaceae bacterium | reverse complement strand
TTTTTAGTTTATTAACTATTGAATTAATTTTGAACTTTATAATCATGAAAAAATACCTCTTATTTATTTTTATAGTGTTTTCAACATACTCAAAAGCACAAGATACTGTATATGCTCGCAAAATAATTGCTGATTTGTGTTCACCAAAAATGGCTGGAAGGGGATATGTTAACAATGGAGATAAAAAAGCTGCTAAGTACATTCAAAAAGAATTTGTTAAACTGGGATTAAAAAAAGCTAACAGCAAAAGTTATTTTCAACCTTTTTCTTTTCCTGTAAATACTTTTCCTAAAACGGTAGAAGTGGAATACAATGGTAAAAAACTCATCGCTGGAGTTGATTTTATCATCAATCCTGATTGCAATTTTTTTGAATTTGAAGGCGATATTGAATTTATACTAACCAATGAAATGAATGACAGCAATCATTACGATTTTAAAGGATTCAGATTGCAACACGTGGTTATAGACACCTTCATTAAAAGCAATGAAAAAGCAGCTATCAATTGGAAAAAGTATTCTTCGGATTATAAAAAACAATTGATAATAAAATTAACAAATGATAAATTAACATACTCCAGCAGTTATCAGGTTAGAAACAATTGTGTAATCACATTGAAATCAACAGTGGTTTCGAGGGAGAGCAAAGCTCATTTTAAAATAAAAATCATCAATAAATTTCATCAAAAATACACCTCTCAAAATGTCTTAGGCATGATAGAAGGGACTACACACAAAGACAGTTTCATCGTGTTTACAGCGCACTACGATCATCTTGGAAAACTTGGGAATACTGCCTATTTCCCTGGGGCTAATGACAATGCCAGTGGAGTAGCCATGATGTTAAATTTAGCTAAATATTTCAGTAAAAATCCACAAAAGTACAGTTTGCTTTTCATCGCTTTTTCGGGAGAAGAAACAGGTTTGATTGGTTCACAATATTATGTCCAAAATCCCATTATTCCATTAGAAAACATGTCGTTTTTAATCAATATTGATTTGATGGGAAATGGAGCGGAAGGAGTTATGGCAGTAAATGGAACAGTTTACAAAAAACAACTTGAATGGCTTAAAAATATCAATGATAAAATGAATTATTTGCCTCAGATTAAAGTAAGAGGAAAAGCAGCAAATAGTGATCACTATTATTTTAGCGAAGCAGGAGTGCCAAGTTTCTTTTTTTATTTAATGGGAAATTATCCTTATTACCACGATGTGTTTGACAAACCAAGTGTTTTGCCTTTAACTAATTTTTCAAACGCTTTCTTTTTGTTTAGAGATTTTATCATCAGGCTTCAGAATTAATGAATTTTTAATTTGTTTATAACTGATTAATTAAATATTTTTGTTACCAATGGCGGTTATCAATGCTTTTGGTTCGTGGTATTTTAAAAAAAGACTTAATCAGGCTCAAGAAGCTATTGACAATCCTATTGATTTTCAGAAAAACACTCTTAGTGAATTAATTTCAAATTCTGTTAATACAGAGTTTGGTAAAACACATGATTTTAAATCCATTAAATCCCAAAAGGATTATGAAAACAGATTTAAAATACAAGATTATGAGGCAATAAAACCTTACATTGAGCGATTGATGAAGGGGGAACAAAACTTGCTTTGGCCAAGTGAAATTACTTGGTTTGCTAAAAGCAGTGGAACTACCAATGACAAAAGTAAATTCATACCAGTAAGTTTTGAATCCATAGAAAATTGTCACTTTCAAGGAGGTAAGGATTTGTTGACATTTTATTGCTCCAATGTCAACGAAACTTCTCTGTTTGATGGAAAAGGATTGTTGATAGGTGGAAGTCATAAAATCAATTCATTCAATGAAAATTCTTTTTATGGTGATTTAAGCGCTGTATTGATGAACAACATGCCTACTTGGGTGAATTTGCTTAAAACACCAGACAAATCCATTGCGCTGTTAGATGATTGGGAAAAAAAGATGGATTTAATGGTGAAACATACGTTTAATGAGAATGTAACAAACATTTCTGGTGTACCCACATGGACCATGGTGTTGTTAAACAAATTAATAGAACTCAAAAAAGTAAATACCATTCATGATATTTGGCCAAATTTAGAATTGTATATTCATGGAGGAGTTAGTTTTGAACCTTACAGAAAACCATTTAGTCAGATTGTGGACCAATCAAAAATGAACTACCTTGAAACATACAATGCAAGTGAAGGTTTTTTCGGATTTCAGAACGAATTAAATGACAAAAGCATGTTGCTGATGCCTAATTATGGAATTTATTATGAATTCATTAAAACCAATGATTTAAATTCAGACAATCCTAAGGTATATACTTTAGAAACGGTGGATATTAATACTAGTTATGCAATTGTGATTACTACTAATAGTGGCTTGTGGAGGTATTTGATAGGAGATACAATTACATTTACAAACAACAAGCCATTTAAATTCATTATCAATGGCAGGACCAAGTTATACATCAATGCCTTTGGTGAAGAATTGATGATAGATAATGCTGAAAAAGCTTTGGCATTTGCTTGTGAAATTACAAAAAGCAGCATAGCAGATTACACAGCTGCTCCTGTTTACCTTGAAAACAAATCTCAAGGTTGCCATGAGTGGTGCATTGAGTTTGAAAAATTACCTGACAATTTGATGCATTTTGGAGAAGTTTTGGATCAAAAACTCAAGGAATTAAACAGTGATTATGAGGCTAAAAGACATAAAAACATCGCATTGAAAGAGCCAATCATTACCGTGCTAAAAAACAATACTTTTTATTTATGGTTAAAAGAGAAAGGCAAATTAGGAGGACAAAATAAAGTACCAAGGTTAAGCAATGACAGAAAAATAATTGATGAAATAAAATCAATTGTTCAATTGTAAAAATTCCATTAATTTTTCAAAACTTAAATAGTGTAAATGGTGATAATAGTTAGTGGTTAAGCACAAATGATTGTTTTCTTTATTAAATCGGTGTTCTAAAATGATGTTGCCATAATTTGTATTTTTTGAATTGATATTGGGTTTTAAATAATGCCTGTGAATGGTAATTCTGAGGCCATTGTCAAACAATTCCATTCTTTCATCACTTAAGTATAAATAATAATCCAATGTCAATAGTTTGTTTTTAATCCAATCCAACAAACAACTGATTTCTGTTTTGTTGTATTCCTCAGGTTTCCAAGTAATGCGACAATAAGTATTGGTATTTTCTACAACTAAATCATCAGATCCATTGCCCAAAAATTCATTGGCATAGCTTCCATGCAAACTTTCCAATATGGTTTTTCCAAGGTTATCAAGCCAATGTTGATAATGTTCGCTAAAGTTTTGAGGACGAATCAATATTTTTGTGTGCATTGGTAATTTGTAGTGTAACGTTAGAACAATTCAAGTTATTATTTAAAATTTTAAAAAAATGAATTTAACCTTTTGGGGAGCTGCCCAACAAGTAACTGGTAGCATGCATTTACTGACACTGCAAAGCGGATATTCTATATTAATTGATTGTGGTGTGTCTTATGAAAACAGATTGAATTTTGAAGAAGAGAATAAAAATTTCCCATTTGACCCTACTTCCATTGATTTAGTGATATTAACTCATGCTCACATCGATCATTCGGGGAATTTACCCAATTTGGTAAAACAAGGTTACAACGGACAAATATTGTGCACAGATGCTACAGTAGAATTGACAAAATATTTGCTTTTTGACTCAATGAATGTTCAAAACATTGAGTTCAATAAAAAGAAAAACAACAAAAAACAGGGGCCTAAAAAGGTGAAACAAAACAGAGGAAACAAAGCTTCATTAAATCAAGCGTTGTATTCATCTGTTCATGTTGAAAAAACCATTGAAAAAATGGTAGGAATTCAATTCAGAAAGAGTTTTAAAGTCAGTAACGAATTAGAACTTGAATTTTTTGAAGCAGGACATATCTTGGGTGCAGCTTCTGTTAGACTTACTGTTACCGAAGGTCATAAAAATACAGTTGTTGGGTTTACAGGCGATTTGGGCAATTACAATTCTAAATTAGTAAAAGATCCTCAACCCATGCCTGGTTTAGATTATTTAATTACAGAAAGTACCTACGGTGGTAGATTGCATACCGATGTTGGCGTTGCCGAAGAGGTAATGCTTAAGTACATACAAGATACTTGTGTTAAGTACAATGGCAAATTGGTTATACCAGCTTTCAGTGTGGGCCGAACTCAAGCCATATTATTTACTTTGCATCAATTGCATGTACAAGGATTGCTGCCAGATATTAAAATTTTTACAGACAGCCCCTTGGCAATTCGTACTACCAAATTGTATGACAAATACTTAAGTAGTTTAAATGAAGAAGCCAATGATTTTTACCACCAAAATGGTCATCTGTTTTCATTTCCTCAGTTGCATGTAATAGAAAACCCTAAGGAAAGTCAAGCGATAAGCATGTATCCAGAGCCAGCTATAATTGTTTCAGCCGCAGGTATGGTAGAAGGTGGAAGGATACAGGAGCACGTAAAAAATCATATAGGAGATGCTTTCAGTTCTATTTTGATCGCAGGATTTTGTGCTGAAGGAACTTTGGGTTACGAATTATTAAGAGGTAAGCCAACAGTAAGAATAAACAAAAGAGAAAAACAAGTATTTGCTAAAATAGCAAGAACAGATGCCTTTAGTGCCCATCCTGACCAAAATGGATTAATTCGATATTTGGAGCAATCCAATATTAAGCAATTGAAAAAATTATTTTTAGTGCATGGTGACAAACAATCCATGGAATTGTTTAAAGAAAAATTGAATTCTGATAAAGCCATTATTCCAATTAAAGGGCAAAGTTTTGAATTAGATTAATTTTTTAACCAGTTTTCTATATGGTATTGTTCTATTGTGAAATAATCAACTTGTTTTTCAACCATGCCATCGTTGACATAATAAATAACAGGAAGATTAATACCTGCTATTGGAACAAAAAAAGGATTGTTTAATTTTGAA
>CAYVDH010000223.1:0-4998 GCA_964450355.1 uncultured Flavobacteriaceae bacterium | reverse complement strand
TTCTTTTCTAAGGCGGTAAAAATTTCGGGAATTGTTATTCCCATTGCAATAAGTCGGTCGGAATTTACGGCAACTTCGTATTGTTTGAGTTGTCCGCCAAAGCTGTTTACTTCCGCAATTCCTGCCGTGCCGTATAGTTGTCGGGCAACAATCCAGTCTTGCATTGTCCGCAAATCCATAGCTGTGTATTTGCTTTCGCTTCCCTTTTTTGGGTGAATAATGTATTGATACACTTCACCCAAACCTGTGCTAACTGGTGCTAATTCTGGTGTGCCAACACCTTTGGGGATTTTGCTTTCGGCTTCCTTTAGTCGTTCGTTAATCAGTTGTCGGGCAAAGTAGATGTTCACTTTGTCGTCAAATACCACTGTAATTACCGAAAGTCCGAAACGGGAAATGCTCCGCAACTCTTCCAAGTCGGGAAGGTTGGCAATGCTTTGTTCTATTGGGTAAGTTACCAACTGTTCAACCTCTTGTCCTGCAAGGGTTGGGCAAACCGTAATGATTTGCACTTGATTGTTGGTGATGTCGGGAACTGCATCAATAGGCAGTTTTGTTGCACTCCACACTCCCCAAACAATGAGTGCAAGTGTCATCAGTGCAATGATGAATTTATTTTTTATGCTGAACGCAATTATTTTGTCTAACATTTTTTTTATAGTTTAATGAATGAATACAGGATTACTTGCGGTGCGTTAGCACTGCAAGTAGTTTTGTTTTGTTCCGCTGAAAGCGGAACATCAGAAATTCATTAACTGATTTTTGGCGGTTGCCAAATAGACAAATACACCTCTGAAACAAATGAGGTGTTGTAAATAGGGAATTTTTCTACTGAAACAGGGATATGCAGCGATAAGCTGTAAGAAACAAACGAACTGTTGAAAGATTGTCCGCAGCAAGCACACATACAAAAAGGTGAGCAATTTTCGGTGTCGCTGTCGTGGTCAGAATGGTCGGTTGTGGCAAATGTGGTTTGTTCTCCACTCGGATATTTACAGTCGTCCTTGTCGCTGCATGGCATAACCGCCAAAGCCAACAAGTAAAAACTAAATAAGAGTGTAAAAATTTTCATCGTTGCAAATGTAACATACCAAAACTGCAATTCAATTGCAAAGTCTAATTACAAGTATCACAAATACCTTTTAGAAGCAAATTTATTTCCTTCAAAATAAAGTTTTTAGGTAAACTCATTGTTGGGATTACAGTTTCAGCAAGGCAAAAAGTTTGTTTGCAACGGGTACAATGAAAATGACTGTGCAAATCGTTAGGGCTACAAGTACAACCTTCTTGACAAAGTGCATACTTAATAAGTCCTGTGCCATCTTCAATGGTATGAATAAGTTTATGTTTTAAGAATGTTTTAAGTGTTCTAAATAAGGTTGTATTATCTGCTCTATCAAAAAGTGCAGTTAGATCTTTATGACTAATAGCAAATTTTTGCTGGCTTAGTTTTTCTAAAACCAACAAACGCATAGCCGTAGGGTTAATGCCTTTTTGATGTAACTTGGTTTCTAAATTTGATGTAGTCATAATTATAAGGTTACAAAAACCAAAGATTGCTTTTCCCAAAGTCGGGTAAATTATCCTCCTGAAAATGGGGGTAAATTTCTGCCACCATTTCGGGGTACTTGGTTGTTACTGGTAAATTCTGTTGGCTTATGCTTTTCCAATACATACGGCTGAACTGATATACTTGGTCTATCAATTCTCTTACTACTTCTACATCTTCTACCAATTCTTCTTTTGTGGCTGTTATTGATACCTTGATAGGGAAATGATAATCTTTCGGGAATAGTTTACTATCCTCTGCATATCGTGTATTGTTGAACAGCAAATAGGAATTGTACCCAACTTTTACATATCTACCACTACGAGGCATTTTACCCGGACTGCCCAAATCAAAACCTAATAACTCTTTGCTATCGGTCTTATTGATGGTTACTACAATTACTGGCAAATCCTTTTCACCCAAATTGTCTAACATTTTGAGTATGGGTTGCAACTCCTTTCTATCTGATATTTCTTTGTAAAAATGGATGATTACCCTTTTGGCTGTTTGGTTCTTCTCTATAAATTTCTCAACTGCATTGCTTATTGATCCTGCCAATAAATCGGTTTCATCTTCTCTAAAACAGTCGAAGTTTTCAAATACACCTTCATTGCTAAAACAAAAGGCACTGCCTACGAACCTATGGGCTGAACCTTGTGGTTTAAATGCTCCTACACCTATTATTATTTCATCTTCCTTTACTCTTGCTAAACGCCACGGAATACCACCAATTTTAGCCAATAAAGCCACATAAATATTAGGTATGAAGTAGTAGAAATCCTCTTTGTTTAAATGCTCTTTGTAAAGCACCTGTGAGGATATGCCTTTGTTCAATAACAGTTCCTTTATTTTGTAATATGCTAAATGTTGTGGGTGGTCTTTTTCGGTTTTTGATATTGGGCTAATGTATATGGCCACAAATCTTGAACTGGTATCATTAAATGATTTAAGTTGCTCTGCCACTTCCTCAAAAATGGTTTCTGTGTTTTCAAATACTACTCTCTTTGACTTGTCAATACTAAGGGTTTGGTTGATGTAGTTTTGAAGGTTAGCAACTCGTTTTTCTACATTCTTAACTGGTCTGTTCCAACCGTTAATCATATAATCGTATAGAGTATCTTTTATATATTCTCCATCGTCTTTGTGATAAATGAAAAACAGTTTAACGTGGTCTTCGGTAAATGCTTTTAATGGCTTGTGCCTCCAAATGCCAGTGCCAGGATTAATGTCTGTTTTACCTCCTTTAAACTCCAGTAAGTTTGAGTTGGGATGTGTTTCAAATACTTTGTTGTTAGGTACTTTGTAGAAACCATCTTTATTGAGCTTGAACATTGCTTTAAAAGCATCTGTATTGAGATAGGCATTATAGAAGTTCTCTAAATGCTTTAAGTAGATTGGGAAACGGTTTTCTTTTTTCAGTTCCTCTTTCTCAATGATAAATTCTTTCTTTAGTGTATTGCTTAAAATGGGGTATAGCGTTTCTTGGTTCTGCCTTAAATCTTCTGGCATCTTCTCATACTTATACACAGTTCCGTTACAATTGACAAGGTTGTATTTGGTGGTATCAAAATCTGCTATTTCGGAAATGCTTTTGTGTAATATCTTAGATGTGCCATTGTAAGCCACTACAAATTCATAACTGTTGGCTGTAACTTGGTTGAACTGTACTTTTACTGTAAAATTGTTGTATAGCTGATATACTTGGTTCTTGTGCTTATCGTCTTTAAACCATACTTCAATATCATCTACATAATTAGGAAACACAATTGCCCCTTCAATACTCTTGAAATAATTAAATACCAAATGGCGGAAATAGTGGAGTGAAAAGTTTATAGCATCTGCAAACTTTATTTCTGTGGTAATTGCTCCTTCTCGTGGTGCTTGGAAATCAGTATAATAATTCTTAAACTTTGCTTCTCTGCCTTCGGGGAAGGTTTCCATAATTTTACCCCAGTAAATAGGTGCAAAGCCTCTTTGCTTCTCACCATAGAATGAGAAAGTGCCTTTGGTTGCTACTGGTGTAAATGGAATGATATTTAATTGAATTTGCTGCATTGACTATTTCATTGTTTTTTAAATAATTGGCAGTGCATTTAAAGCTGTACCATCTGCTTTTTTATACAGTATTTCCCAGTTGGGAATAACAGCAATTTGAAAAGCATTATGCTCTGCTATTTGTGTGTATAATTCTGCAAGTGGCAAATCTTTGTAATGATTGAATTTTTTATCTTCTTTTAAAATGTTGTTTTCAAATTCTCGTATCTGTGTAGATTCTGATTTGCATACAGTAAACTTTGTATCTGCACCGTCTTTGAACCAAAACATTTCTTCTAACAGCCTTACATCAATTTCATAATAAATAGTTGCATTTTTAACCAATGTAAGTGTAACAAGTTGTCCTGTTTTAAGATGTACTTTAAACTCTGCATTTGAAAACGCTGTTTCTAAATCATCTAAAGTTTTAATAACAGCTTTAATCTCCCCCTTGTGCCTTTGTACACCACGTTCTGTATGAGATAGTGGGTTTAGTAATATTTTAACGTACTGCTTTAAATCCACTAAACAAGCCACCACAATAGGCTGGCTAATTTTTTGGAAAAAAATCACAGCCCTGTTGAGCATTGAATCTAAAGTATAGTTACTGTTTGGCTCTTCTTTATCAATGTTAGCATAAAGATGCTGTGGCAGGTATTTCTCTAACAGTTTTTCGGTATGCTTTCGTAAATAATTTACTGATGCCGGATAATCACTTTCTGCCAAATGGTATAAGGCTCTTGACAATTCGGTTTCATCTTCAAAAAGTCGTGGTTTTGGAATGGCTGCTACTTTTTCGTTTACATAAAACTCCCAAAATTTCCAATTAGCCTTGAATGTGCTGTGTTCTATTTTATGCTTTGCAATATTGAAAAACTGTTTATCGTGGGTAAAGATTAATAGCTGATAATTGGTCTGATATTCTTTAAATAATAGCCTTAAAACAACTTCTCTGTTGCTCATATCCAAACTAATCAACAAATCGTCTAATGCCAATACATTCAATTTGTCGGCTAATAAACGTCTTTCTAATATTCCTAATCTTATGGCTAAACCAATGGCGGTTTTCTTTGCTTCATTTAAAAAAGAATGAGGTTTTTTTACAACATCTACCAAACCATTGTACCGCCTTACTTTCAAAAATATTTGAGGCATTGTTTCTCTGTAGTCTGAATTTCTGTTAGAAACTTCAAAATCATATTCCCTAAAAGCTAACTCAATTTCTATGTCCAAATTAAACCCATCGGGGTCTTGCAAAATTTGATTGGCTTTTGTGGTTACATTACCCAACAAGGTTGCCAACTGAATATTGAAAGCATTTTTAAGGTTGTTTTTATTGATATAGGTTGTTGATTGGGGGTTTGGATATTTTTGTGTTTTACCAACAAGGGTTTTTACCAATGGCTTTTTTAGTT
>CAYVDH010000222.1:0-5012 GCA_964450355.1 uncultured Flavobacteriaceae bacterium | reverse complement strand
GTTAGCGGTAATTTTACCAAACAGAATGTTGAACATAAAAAAATATAATCCGATGAAGCTATAAGTAACTGTTCAAAATATATAAACTTAAACCTTTTCATTGCTTTCAAAAAGTAATGGAATTTCCTATTATTAACTTTTAAAAATTAGAAAAAATGACACAGTTACAAATGATTAACAAAACAAAATCTATAGCTCAACAAGACGAAAATATTTCCGCTGTTTTTATGTATGGTTCATTTACCAAAAACGAAGGAGACAAATATTCTGACATCGAATTTTACATCTTTGTAAAAAATAAAGAAAATTTCTCAGCAGAAAAATGGGTAAATCAAATTCATCCTGTGGCATTATATTTTACAAATGAATATGGAAGCGAAGTTGCTATTTTTGAGAATATGGTCAGAGGCGAATTTCATTTTTTAAAAACGGAGGAAATTGAAATTATCAAATCTTGGGACGGAATTGTTGCATTTAGCGATTTTGACCAAATGAACCTAATCGACAAAGACGGACATTTAACGAAAACACTAAATCAAATCAAAACGAAATCGCCCGAAAGAATAACAAATGAAAACATCTTGTGGTTAAGTCAATCATTACTGAATGTTATACTGACAACAAGCAACTTAATTAAGCGAGAAGAATTTGCTCATGCTCATCATAGTTTATCAAATGTTCAGAAATATTTGCTTTGGCTTATTAGAGCAAGAACAAACAAAACCCAACATTGGGAAAGTCCAACTAAAAGTCTTGAAAAGGATATTGATACGACTTGGTATTTTGCGTATAAAACAGTAACATCGGATTTAAATCCTAAAAATATAATTTTAGCTTTTGAAAACTCATTAAATTTATCGGAAAAACTATTTGACGAACTAAATATTGAACCAAAAATGAAAGAAATCCTACATGAAATAAGAAAAAACTACCGCTAACAAGGTATTGCCAAAAGCGGGGTTAATGTGCTAAATTCAAAGTTTGTGCTTCTACCAAAGTTTCTGCTTGGTTGACAGTGAATCGCTTCGATTTCCCCGCCTTCGGCAATACCCAAAACGTTAGCTGTTATTTTATAGAAAAATGAGAGAAATAAGGAATTTAGAAAACATTAATATTATAGAACTAGTAGACACTTTTAATTTGTCTTTCTCAGATTATTATGTTCCTTTTAAGTTAACTAAAGAGCAATTGGAAGAGAAAATGAAAAGTGAAAATATTGAATTGAAATATTCTGTAGGAGTTTTTGACGACAACATTTTAATTGCTTTTATTTTAAATTTCACTCAAATTAAAAACAATAAAATGGTTGTTTATAATGGTGGAACAGGCGTAATTCCAACAAAAAGAGGAAATGGAATTACAAAAAAAATGTATGATTACTTATTACCTATTCTAATAAATGACAATGTAGATTATTTAATATTAGAAGTTCTAGATAACAATATACAGGCTATAAAAAGTTACGAAAAAGTTGGCTTTAGAGAATCTCGTAAATTTAAATGCTTCAAAGGAAATATTAATTCATCCATTCGAGACAATGAAATTGAAGTCAAAAAATTAGACAAACATGATTGGAACCTACTATCTTCTTTTTGGGATTTTGAACCAAGTTGGCAGAATTCAGTAAAAGTAATGGAAAATCTTATTCTAACAAATATTTCAATTGGAGCTTATATTAATAATGAACTTGTTGGATATTTGATTTTCAATCCAAATTTAAAAAGAGTAAATTCTTTTGGAGTATCAAAAAAGTATAGAAACCAATCAATTGCAGAAAAAATGTTTAATTACATTTCAAAAAATTACAGCAATCCAATTTCAGTGATTAATGTAGAAGATAAATCAAATGCAACAGTTAATTTTCTAGAAAAAATAGGCCTAAAGAATTATGTCAATCAAATTGAGATGAACCTAATTTTAAATAAAAACAACAGCTAACAAGGGTTTTGCGTCAGGCGGGCTGAAGTGCAAAATTCAACGGCAGTTTTTCAATTGAACTTTAGTAATAATATCGGCTTTCGTGCTTCGATTTCCCGCCCGAACGCAAAGCCCCAAACCGTTATGCCTCATGCTAAAAGACGACACACAACGAAAATAAAATGACAAGAATTTTGACATATATTTTTTTGATAATAGGACTTATTTCTTGCGGACTGACTTTTGACAAAAACGAAAAAGTTAAATCTGGAGAGATTGAAATAAGTTGGTTAGATAGTGTGACTGGAGACTTCTCATTCACTAAGAATTGGGACTATCCAGAAAGTGTTTATAAAAACGAATTTGGACAACTAAGTTGTGATGGACTATGTCCGACTGAAATTGACAGAATGAAAGACGTAAATGGTAAAATATACAAAGACTCATTAAATGCATTTTATCAATTGGTTGACACAACTCACCAATTTCATTCAATACAATCTGACGCATGGGCGTATGAATGGGCTGGAACAAATTTTGTAACTGCAATTAGAAAAAATGTAGACACGACAATTTGCTATACACATGACAACGTAGCGACACATAGCTTTTTAATTTTGACAATTACAAAAGACAAGTGTATTCCGACTATTGAACTGAATAGTGTCATAAGTTCTGTAGGCAAAAAAATATACACTTGCAAAACCGGACGAATTGAAATAGATAAGAACTTTTGGGAGAAAGGAATTTTAAAGGCAAATTTTAACTTCGTTTTTGACCACACAGAAAATCCAAACGAACCTATGTATTGGAAAGGAAAAATTTATGCAAATATTGACAACAAATAAAGAAGCACGAAGGCATAACAGGCGTTTGGCAAAAAAGCGGGTTCATTGCTTAAATGAAGCTTTGTGCTTCGTATCAAGTTTAGTGCTGGCAGACAGTTTAGTGCTTCGAAATCCGCTTCTTCGCCAAGCGCCAAAACGTTAGCGGTAATACTATCAAAAAAATGCGTAGATACATTGTAAATAAAGAATATGACAAAGAAAAATATGACAATCCAATATTTATTGAGGATTGTTTAGACTTTATTTTAAATGAAAATGACAACTTAAATCTAAAAGAATATAAATACTATGAAAAGGATTCCAAAAGAAAGATTGAAGATGCATTGTTTTATTTACAACTGTATGGAAAACACATATCTCTTTTCAATGATATTATATTTTTAGAAAAACATAAAGAATATCTTGAATGGGAATTAATTTCTTGTGATAATAGACTTGACTGGAATGACTCAAAAAAAATTCAGACATTCAAAGACAAACTTATTACTGGAAGAATTTTTGATGAATACTTAAATCATTCTAATTTTGATTTTATTCAAAGGGGAACAAGACAAATTCCATCAGTTTGCGGAATTAGTATGAATCCTAATTTGGAGAAACGAACTATTTATGATAATTGGAATTTTTGGGATTGGGAAATTTTAAGTAATAATCCAGCAATTTTTCAACTTAATATTTTTGATAGAAAAATTTTCCCAAGTTTAATTAGAAACTTGTTGTTTTCTGCCAATAGAGGTTTAACCATTGAACATTTAGAAAAAATTAAGCAAATTTATTCAGAATTAAAATTCACAAATAAATATGCTTTAAGTGGAGGATTTTTTGGCGATTCTTTTTATCAAGATGAAAAATTACATTGGTCATTTAGTTGGGAAGAAGCATTTAAATATGCAGAAATCGACTGGAATGAAAACAATATAAAATCATTTTTGGACATTTTGAATAATGATGATTTAAATTATTCTGAATCGGAAAAATTTTCTGAATACTGTTGGAATTCAATTTCTTGTAAAATTTATTCTAAAGAATTAATAGTAAAATTTTCTGATAAATTAAATTTCCTCAACCTATCATACAATGAAAAGATAATCTGGGATGATGATTTGCTGAAATTACTAATAGCGAGAAACTACAATGGTAACGCAAAAGAATCTGATGGTTATTATGGAAGTAGAGTTCACGGATTACCTTACATAATTGAAAATATAAATATTACAGAGGATGCAATTTTAAAGAATATTGATTTTTGGGGAAATACATACTTATATGGTAGATATAGAAGAACATCAGATGGTACAGAAAAAGAATTTTCTGAATTTCAATATTATTGGAGTTTAGAAAAAAATAAGAAAATAAAAATCCCAAACGAGGTGAAAAAACTATATGGATAAAAGTACTACCGCTAACAAGGGTTTTGCGTCAGGCGGGCTGAAGTGCAAAACTCAACGGTAGTTTTTCAATTAAACATTAGTAATAAAACCAGCTTTTGTGCTTCGAAATCCCGCCCGAACGCAAAGCCCCAAAACGTTAGCAGCAACTTTAAATGGACTACACATACAAAAACAGCGAAATAGAATTCGCACGACACATGAAAGTAAATTCACCTACAAAAATTTGGTGGGACTTTACGACTTATGTTTTTGATTATGGCGACTTCTATTTCCAACTTGAATGTGTTTCAGAAATAGCTGACACTCAGAACAAATCTGACGAAGCTATTATCGGACAATTCACTAAGCACTTTGAACCATTTGTTCCTGGACAGCATACAAAACTTGTGTGTCATGACAAAACAATAGAAGAATTATATATCGTAAGGGTATTTCTTTACTTTACGACCTTTCGAGAATATTCCAAGACTGAACAGTTTCTCAATCAAGCAAAACAAAAGGTTAAAAATTTTGTGACAGGAAAGAAAGACCCCTTTGGCGACATTGTTTCAAAGACAATAGGAGGTTGCGAGGAAATAACTTGCCATCCCAAATCAGACGAGGTTAAAAATGTTGACCCCAAATATTCAAACCTAATTGACTGCGGACTTTTAGTTCAAATTGACGGAAAGTGTTTAAAGGCGTTCGTAGAAAGTAATGGTTTTGGATTTCATGTATGGGATGACAAATATTTTCACAACATTGACGAATTAAAAGACATTGCTGGACAGTATGAATTTATCAAGGTGTGAAGAAAAAGCTGCTGCTAACACGAACTGTGCAGAAAACCAAATAAATTAGGCTATTTTTTGCAAAT
>CAYVDH010000221.1:0-5081 GCA_964450355.1 uncultured Flavobacteriaceae bacterium | reverse complement strand
TCAGTGTAATTATTCATGTTTTATTCGTTAATTAAAGTTAAGTAATTTGCTTTTGCTTTTTCTAAGCATTTGTATTTTTGGTTTTTTGCAACTTTTTCGTTGCTGAAATCTAGTTTTTTGGCGATTTCTTGCATGCTTTTTTTATAATAATAAAACAGTAACAATAGCTCTTGACACTTTTCACCAAGTGATTTAAATGCTTTCTCACTCAAATTGTATTTCTTGTCTTCAAGCTCTAAATCCTCAATTTCATCAGATGGTTCAAAGTTTAATTCATTCCCTTTTTTTATTTTTCTCAATTGATTATACCATAAATTTTTAGATATAGTCATTAAATAGGCATGAATACCTTGATTGAAATTCATGTTTTCTTTTTGCACTTTTTCATACAAAATGAATATGGATTCCTGAAAAATGTCTTCTGCATCTTCCTTACTACCACTGTTTTTAGTAATGTAAGTTTTAATGCTAGGGAATACTTTGTACAATGACTTCATCGCAAGGTTTATTTTGCCTTCTTTGAGGTAGCCAATGGTTTTTAACTCTTTGTCATTCATGATTTTTTAATATTAAAACGATTCTTGTTATAATACTATATATCAAAAGTAGCAAAAGGTCACCTAAAATTTTATAAATAAGTTTATTTTAGAACCATTTGTTAAAATTTTAAAGAAATTTAAATGGAAAATGAAATAGTTTTATTTAGTTTTTTCTTAAAAAACAGAAGGTGTTCCAAACAGTAATTTATTTAACTTGTCTTTAAAAGTAAGTTGATAATTTTTTGGCAGTAATGAATTTCTTTTTAATTCATTGTATGTAAATAGCCTTACTTTATAGTCATTGTAATTCAATTGTTGCTGTATTTTGTCAATAATTGACTGTCTATTCTTAATGTTTTCGTGATCTATAAAACTCATTAGAGTCAAAATAATGGCATTTTTAATTTCTATAATTTGAGTGTCTATTTCCTCGTACAAAATGTCTGCAGTTTTCTGAACTAATGAGGATTTGTCGAATGTAATAATTTCAAAATCTATGATATGATATACAAATTGTTTTGGACTTTCTTCTTGTTTGATTTTAGAAATGATTAGTTTTAAATACTCAACAATAAAATCTCCCCAAGTTTTACTGTCTTTAATCAAAGCTTCTAATATCATTGAAACTATAATGACATCTTCATCTAAAGGAATCGAAATGACATCTTTGACAAAACTCCCTTGATTGTTGTTTGCATAATTTAATATTTTGTTCAATAATTCTTCATGTTCTTGATCATCTAAATAAATATATTCATCAATGTCAAGCTTGAATTTTTCAATAAAATCATTCATAGTAATTGTGTTTTAAGTTAGTTTTTCATATTCATTAAATACAATCCCATATTTTTTTAATTCCTCCAATACTGGTTCATAAATTTCTTTGTCTGTAGGAATTAAAACTCCTCTTTGTTTTATTTTATTTTCTAATATCAATTTACAGGCTATTGCCAATGGTAAACCTACTGTTTTGGCCATTGCTGTATGTATTTTGTTTTCGCCTTCCAATTCGAGGGTTGAGGTGATTTCTTTGGATTCGTTGCCTAATTCGTACTTGATTTTATGAATCATCACTATCAAGTCTCTGTCATTTTCTTCGAGTGTCCATTTACTCTTTAATACTTCTTCTAAAAGTTGAGCGCTTGTGCCTTTTGTTATTGGTAATTTAATTTCACTCAATAAGCCTAGCCATTTAATTTTCTCAATGTCAGATTCGCTGGCATTGTATTTTTCTTTTAGTGTTTTTTCAATGTTTTCGCCCGAATCTGTAATGTACATTTTTAACCATTCAATGGCTTTGCTTTCTATTGGTAAATCTATTACTGTTGTATTGTCTGTCAATCCTAAATTCACTAATAATTGCCAAGCTGAACAGTAACCATTTTTGCGTAAAGTCCCTCTTATCATAGTCTTTACATTGTTCAATCCATATTGTTCTATGTAGGATAAGGAATCTCTATTGGCATACGTTTCATAGACATTGCCATCAATGTCTATTTTTTGTGATTGTTTAAACAAATGATGATAAGGCGTTAATTTGATTTCATTATTCAATAAAAATTTGGCAATACCACCTTGACCAGCTAATACTACATTGCTAGGATTCCAACTGAATTTGTATTTCCATGGGTTTTCTCCATCACATTCATTTGCAATCAAACCGCCACAATAACTTTCAAATTCAGTTATTTGGGCTCCTTTGTTTTTTAATTCATCAAATATTGCCATTGCACTCATGTGATCTATGCCTGGGTCTAATCCAATTTCATTTAAAAATATCAAATCATTTTTCTTTGCCTCATCATTTAGCTTTTTCATTCCTTCTGAGACATAAGATGCTGTAGCTAAATGTATTTTTTTATTGATGCATATATTGGCTATAGTTAAGTGTAAAGATGGCGGTAAAAGAGAAACTATTAATCGACTATTGCCTATGATTTCTTCTACATGTTGTAGATCATTGATGTTGATATTGATGAATTCTAATTGAGTGTGATTTTTTAAATGTTTTATGGCGTAATCACAATTTACATCGCCTATTTTTATTTTGTATTGATTATTGATGCACCAAGATTGCAAATATTCAATTAAATAAATACTAGATCTGCCAGCGCCAAATAGAGTTATATAATTCATATTAAATGAGTAATTCCGTTGATAAATTCTTGAGTTAAACACCTTTTTTTTCCTTCCAATTGCAATTCATTTATTTTCAATAAAAAATCAGAACAATGAAAATACAATTCATTCTTGTTTCTTCTTTCAATTTTCCCAATTTCAGAAGATGGAATACTTGTTAAACTGGAACTAAATAGTTTCAATTGCTTTCCATTGAAATGAGTGTAAGCAGCAGGGTAGGGCGATAATCCTCGTATTAAGTTGTGAACTTGTTCTGCTTTTAAATTCCATTGAATCAGTCCAGTTTCTTTGTTTAATTTTGGCGCAATTTTGTGGTTTTCGGTATTTGATTGATGAATTAAAACAAGGTTGCCACTTAATATATTATTTAAACTAGTTAGAACTAAATTAGCACCAATTTCCATGAGTTTGTCGTGCAAAGTTGCAAAATTATCTTGCTCTGTAATCTCGCAACTGTCTTGACAAATGATGTCGCCTGTATCAATTTCATGTTTAAGAAAAAAGGTAGTGACACCAGTAGTTTTTTCTCCATTTATGATTGCCCAATTAATGGGTGCAGCTCCACGGTATTGAGGAAGAAGACTAGCATGTAAATTAAATGTACCTAATGGAGGGTTGTTCCATACTTTTTCGGGCAACATTCTAAAGGCAATCACAATCTGCAAATCCGCTTGAAATGAATTCAGTTCTTGTTGAAATGATTCTGATTTTAAATTGGTAGGTTGTAGTATGGGTAAATCATGATTTTTAGCCCATTTTTTTACTTCTGACTCTTGTAGTAGATAACCTCTTCCAGCGGGTTTGTCTGGTGCAGTTACTACTGCCACAATATTGAACTTGTTTTTAGCAATTTTTTCAAACGAAGCTACTGCAAAACTGGGGGTACCAAATAAAACAAGTTTTAAATTTTCCTTAGAATACATCTTTTGTTGCAAAAGTAACTTGAATATAAGATTAAGCCAAATCTATCATGCGAACAATGTTATTTTACATTTTCTTTAAACCACAAATTTCCATTTTTAGTTTTGATTACTTTTAATGTGCTGTACTTTTGTAATTCGTTTTCAGCCTCATTCATACTGATGTCTTTTAAAATGGAATATTCTTTAGCCGTATATGAAAGATGATAGTCAAACAATTCGTTTTTATTGTATTCTTGTTTTTTTGCTTCAGGGTTAAGCATTAAAATAGCTTTTTCAAAATCTTGATATGGCTTGAAACCATAAATGATTTGTTCTTGGTTTTTGTTGTTTCTAAAAATAAGGGTAGGGAATCCTCTGATACCAAGTTGAGCTGCTAATTTTAAATCAACTTGAAAATCGATGATTGCAGTGCTTTCGTAATCGGTTTTTAACTTAGTTGTATCAAGTTGACATTGGTTGGCAGCATATGAGAGATTTTCCCATTTACAAATGTTTTTCTTTTGCAAAAAAACCATTTCTCTCATTTTTCTTAAAAAAGACAATGCTTTGTTATTATCTTGTAATTGAGCGGCTTTAAATGCAATGGATGGTGGATACGATGAATGTAAAGGGTCGATTAACCAAATATCACCATCAATTGGCATTTGGTAATAAACACTTACTTCATCCCAATGTGAAGCCACATCGCTTGGTTTGTTAATTCCACCGTTGTTATAGCTCCAATTAGGCAATAAACCTCCCATGTGGTACTCTATTTCTATCGATTGCCCATATTCTAATTTTAATTTTCGGAGTTGTGGCTCAATTCCCCAACATGATGAGCAAATAGGGTCAGTAAAATACAAAATTTTAACTTTGTCTTTAACATCTATTGTTGTATTGCCAAGTTCATTGAAATTGGTATCTGGAATTTCACAAATCCCTGAATCAGGGTTGCATAATAGTGGATTTGAATTCATGGATGTATTGTTTTTAATGGAGTTACATGATAAAAATAAAGCAATAATGCCTAACGCAAAGAGTGAAAAATTAGTTCTGTAATTCAATTCAACAAAAATAGGATTAATTTTAATTTGAAATTATCAATAGTTTTTATACATTCGTAAATAAAATGATGGAAAATCAAATCACAACTCAGTATTTAAGGTTATTTGAAGATTGGGAGATAAGAGGGTTAGATAGAGATACAATCATCAATGAACTAAAAAAATCAAGTCATTCAGAATTAGAAATTAGCGACATAATCAAAAGCTATGATAAATACAAGGACAACAAGCGCCTAAGAAAAGGATTTGTGTTGATGGGATTGGGCTCGTTTTTAGGATTTTTAAGTTGTGTAATTACCATGCTTGATATTATGCCTGATTTTAGGCATTTTATTTTGTATGGATTAACTACCATTGGTGTTTCCATCGCTTTTATTGGATGTTATTTTGTGTTTGAAAAATGAAAATAATTTGAATAATTAAAAATAAAATTA
>CAYVDH010000220.1:0-5111 GCA_964450355.1 uncultured Flavobacteriaceae bacterium | reverse complement strand
TGTATTTATTAATAATTTTTAATATTACTGAACCAAAAAAATCAGATGTTGATCTAATCCTATAATCATTTGTAGAACCATTTATAATTGCTTTAGCTCCAAAATTTAAAGATGTTTCAGACGAGAACATTTTTTTAAATAATTCTAAATCACGTTCTTCGAAATTCCCTTTGTTGGATAAATCGACACTATCATTAATAAAACCTCCTAGAATGTTTTTATCATTAATATTTTTTAAATCTTCAAAAGCATCTGTATATTTTTTTAATTCTATTGCAAAAGGCTTTACTTTTAATGCAAAAGAGATATATTGACTTGGTATGAAAACAATATTATTATCGGTATGAAATTTTATAGAATGAGATTCAACCACCTCAACATTAGATAGTTTTCCTATATTAGCTTTGTCTATATCATTAAAAGTTAATTCACTCCAGTTTTTATTTTGTAGAAAATAATCTTTTAATTCATTACCCAGTTTTGATATATCAGTAAGACTCATAATTTTATATTTAAAGGTTAAGTAGTTGTCTTTTTATTTCGTTAAAAACTGTTTGAATCACAGGAACCGAAACACTATTTCCAAATTGTTTATAGGCTTGATTATCCGAAACAGGAATCACATAATTTTTTGGATAACCTTGAAGATTTGCGGCTTCTCTTGGTGTTAATTTTCTTGGATTTGCCTCTTTTTGTTCAATCAATATTTCGCTTCCATCTTTATAATATCTTGCGGATATTGTGCTTGTATATGATGAATTTTTATCGAAAGAAGAAAAACCAAAACCATTCCCTTTTTCTTTATGTTCTTTTCTTCTTCTTAAATGTCCTGCATATAGTTTATCCGAAATTGTGTATTTTTCTTCTGGATTTTTAATTAAAATATCTCCAACTTTAGTCGGTTTAATTTTAGTTAAATTATCTTTTTCATAAATAATGCTTTCTTCAAAATCAATTCCATAAGGGAACTTAAAAGTTTTGTTTTTATCTTTTAACCAAGCGACAATAAATATTCTTTCACGATTTTGTGGAACTCCAAAATTTTTAGAATTTAAAATTTCAGTTTTTACTTCATAACCTAAATTATTGAGTGTTTTAATGATTGTTTTTAAAGTATTTCCTTTGTCATGATTTTTTAATCCTTTTACGTTTTCTAAAAAAATTACATCAATTGGATTTCCTTTTTCAACTCTTCTGTTGATAATATCTGCAACATCAAAAAACAATGTACCTCTCGTGTCTTCAAAACCTTTTTTCAAGCCTGCATGTGAAAAAGGCTGGCAAGGGAAACCTCCACAAAGTACATTAAAATCATCTGGAATAAATGATTTTGTGCTCTCTTTTGTGATGTCACCAAAAGGAGTCTCGCCAAAATTAGCTCTATACGTTTTTTTTGCATTTTCGTCCCATTCACTGGTAAAAACACATTTTCCTCCTAAATTTTGCAATGCAAGTCTAAAACCACCAATTCCTGCAAATAAATCAATAAATTTAAAAGTGTAATTTTCAGGAGTTGGAAATGGTACATTTTCAACTTCAAAAAGAAGTTGTTGCAAAGCAACATCGGAGACTAAATTTAATTTTTCCTCATGATTTTTATACTCAACGATTTGATTTAGATATTCAATCGCATCTTTTTCATAATGTTTTTTTACACCATTTCTGTAATTATGAAGATAATGAGTTAAAATAGCTTTCCTATTATCATCTTCCTCAACAAAACGAATTTTAAATTTTTTGTTGTCAAATTCCTCAATAGATATTTTCTCTTTCATTTTCATTTTTTAAAAATTTTATCATTAAAGAATCCGGTAAAATCAGATTCTAAGGCGGTAATTATTTTCTCCATGATCTCTATCGAAACATTTCTTTTTCCTTTTTCGATATCGGAAATATAATTTCTGTCTACGTTGGAAATGTTCGCTAAATGCTCGATAGACATGGTCTTTTCTTCTCTTAGCGTTTTGACTTTTTGTCCAAATTTTTCTTTGATATTCATGTTTTTAAAATTATTGTTATGCCTACAATTGACCCGCCTACTATTGTAAGCATGTTTTTTGAGTTATTAACCATTTATTAAATGTATTTTAAGTTGTTTTACTCCATAGATAAAGCATAGATAAAGTATGGATAGTGTATGAAAAAAGCATCAAACCTATCCGTCCATTTACCTTCATCATTTTTCATTAGTGAGCAAGAAAGTAGAGCTTGTTGAAATACGTTAGAAAGTTTACCTTTACCTCATGCAAGTCAAAACCAAAGCCCTCGTGATTTCGGCGTTAAAGTACCAGGAGAAATCCCTGATTGTAAAGTGCTTTACCCGCTCCGATGGGGTGAAGAGTTACTTTGTGCCCAACGCGTTTTCGGCCCGTAAGAGTCAGCAGAAGATGGGCTATTTTCAACCGCTTACTTTATTGGACATTGAGGCTACGCATAAAAACCAAGGCAAGTTGGAGTATTTTAAGGAAGTGCGTATCGCTCAACCCTACATGAGCTTGCCTACTAACGTGGTGAAAAGTTCCATCGTGTTGTTTCTCTCGGAAGTGCTCCACCATTGCATTCAGGAAGAGGAAAAAAATGAGCCCTTTTTTGATTACCTCGAAACGGCGTTGCTCTGGTTGGACAGCCATGAGGAAGTGGCCAATTTTCATTTGATTTTATTGCTGGGCATGACTCGCTTTTTAGGGTTTTATCCCGATATTTCACAACAAGACGCTCCTTTTTTTGAACTAACCGAAGGGGTGTTTACGCACTACCACGCCGTGAGTTGCCTCTCTGAACACGAAACGGTGTTGTTTAAAAAATTGCTTTCCTTGAAATTAACCGGCGATACGAAATGTTTTGTGTCGGCAGAACGGCAACTGCTGTTGAAGGTGTTGATGGATTATTATGCGTTTCATTTGGATGGGTTTCGACGGCCGAAGTCGTTGGAGGTGTTGGGGGAGGTGTTTTCTTGAGGAGTTGCTGATTGGCTGATTGGCTGAGAGGCTGAGAGGCTGAGTTGCTGAGAAACTGAGTTTTTCAACCACAAAGGGCACAAAGGAGGCACTGAGAGCACAGGGACGCTACGCTTTCTATGGAACACGGATTGAGAGGATTAAATGGATTTTCAAGGATTTTGATAGCTTCGCTATAATGGATAGAAGCGGATTCATATCTTCAATTTTAGCAGTCTTTTCAACGTCTCGTCTCCCCTCTCCTTGGGAGAGTCCCGATAACTATCGGGAGGGGGTGAGGATTTCAGCTTCGCAATTTTCTCTCACAGAAAGCACGGAAAGCACGGAAACCAATTAGTACTTGTAAAATTGACCTTAACCTCATTGACACATTGCCACATTGTCGAATTGCCACATTGCCTCATTGTCGAATTGCCACATTACCACATTATTTTACCAAATTATCTCAAAAATCATTACTTTCGCAAATTGATTTTTTAGAACGAGAAAACATGAGTATGAAATTCGCTGAATACAAAGGACTTGACTTGCCAACTGTGGCCTCGGAAGTACTGAAGTATTGGAAGGAAAACCAGATTTTTGAACAAAGTGTCACCAGCCGTGAAGGGCAACCACCGTATGTGTTTTTTGAAGGTCCGCCTTCGGCCAACGGATTGCCGGGTATTCACCACGTGATGGCTCGTGCGATTAAAGATATTTTTTGCCGTTATAAAACCCAAAAAGGCTTTCAAGTAAAACGAAAAGCCGGCTGGGATACCCACGGTTTGCCCGTTGAATTGGGTACCGAAAAAGAATTAGGCATTACCAAAGAAGACATCGGTACTAAAATCACCGTAGCTGAATACAACGAAGCGTGTAAACGCACCGTGATGCGATACACCGACGTGTGGAACGACCTGACGGAGAAAATGGGCTATTGGGTGGACATGAACGACCCGTATGTGACCTATAAATCCAAATACATGGAGTCGGTTTGGTGGTTGCTGAAACAGATTTATGATAAAGATTTGTTGTACAAAGGCTACACCATTCAACCGTATTCACCCAAAGCAGGAACGGGATTATCTTCGCACGAAGTGAATCAACCGGGAAGTTACAGAGATGTGACCGATACCACTGTGGTGGCTCAATTTAAAACAAAACCGGAAACCTTACCTGCTTTTTTACAAGGGTTTGGCGACATTCATATTTTAGCTTGGACGACCACGCCTTGGACGTTGCCGAGTAACACGGCGTTAACGGTTGGACCGAAGATTGACTATGTGTTGGTGAGAACGTTTAATCAATATACGTTTGAGCCGATTAATGTGGTGTTGGCGAAGAATTTAGTAGGAAAACAATTGGGCGGAAAGTATGTGTTAGCCGCAAGCGAAGACGACTTTTCAAACTATAAAGCGGATGACAAAAAAATACCTTATCAAATCTTAGCCGAATGCAAAGGTTCCGATTTAGTAGGCATTCGCTACGAACAATTATTACCTTGGATTTTACCGTATCAACATCCTGAAAATGCTTTCCGAGTAATTTCCGGTGATTTTGTGACGACGGAAGATGGTACCGGAATCGTGCACACCGCTCCCACTTTTGGTGCCGATGATGCGAAAGTAGCCAAAGAAGCTACACCCGAAGTACCACCGATGTTGGTGTTGGATGCTAACGGAAATCCTGTTCCTTTAGTGGATTTACAAGGAAAATTTATTCAAGGTTTGGGTGATTTTTCCGGCAAATATGTAAAAAATGAATATTACAACGAAGGCGAAGCTCCCGAACGCTCTGCCGATGTAGAAATTGCTATTCAGCTAAAAGAAGAAAACAAAGCCTTCAAAGTAGAAAAATACGTGCACAGTTATCCGCATTGTTGGCGAACAGACAAACCGATTTTGTATTATCCGTTGGATTCTTGGTTCATCAAAGTAACGGAAATCAAAGACCGTATGTTCGATTTAAACGATACCATCAACTGGAAACCAAAAGCTACCGGCGAAGGTCGTTTTGGCAACTGGTTAAAAAACGCCAACGATTGGAATTTATCCCGTTCCAGATACTGGGGAATTCCGTTACCAATTTGGCGTACAGAAGATAAAACCGAAGAAGTTTTAATCGGTTCGGTAGAAGAATTGTATCAAGCGATTGAAAAATCCATTGCAGCCGGTT
>CAYVDH010000219.1:0-5149 GCA_964450355.1 uncultured Flavobacteriaceae bacterium | reverse complement strand
CATGAATAATTACACTGAAATAATAGAACAATATTTAAGAGGGGAAATGAGTGAAACAGAAAGAATAAATTTTGAAGAAGAATTAAAAAACAACCCTTACTTAAAACAAGAATTTGATATACAAAAAAACATCATTGAAAGTTTGAACAAAATAGGCATAAAAAACGACATTCAAAGATCGTTCATAAAACAAAAACTAAAATTAAAATTAGTAAAATCTTCGATAATCGCATTTACTATCATAGTAATTGGAGCATTGATATTTTTCACTATAAAAAATGTAAAATCAGAAAAAGAGAGCAATGTAAAAGACAATAAATTCACATTCAATATCAACAATGAAAAAGACACAGTGATAGAAACTCCTGGGGGTATTATCATTGGAATTCCAGCCAATGCATTTGACACAAAAAGCGATGAAGTAGAATTAATGATTGAAGAAGCTTTATCGCCCTATGACATCGTAAAAAAAGGATTGAGCACAACCTCAGATGGCAAACTTTTAAGCACCGCTGGCATGTTTAATATAGAAGCAAAAGTGGGCAATGAAAAAGTTCAATTAAGGAAATCTTTAGATGTCAATGTTCCTACTAACAAGATAAATCCAAACATGATGTTATTTGATGGACAAATGAATGAGAAAGGAGAAATTAACTGGATTAATCCCAAAAAAATTGAAAAAGAATTAAAGACTTTTGACATGTCACAACTGGATTTTTATCCTGAAAATTACTTACCAACTTTAAAGGCTTTAAAATTGAATCATACAAATAGAAAATACACCGATAGCCTGTATTATTCATTTAGTGGGTATAATATGTATAATTTAGATTATTTAATCCCTGAACAAAATAATATTTATAAATATAAGGATGTCCAAACTCCTAAAGGTCCTACTAATAAAGGTATTATTAACTATAAATACTATCAAAATATTGATTCAATTACATATAATTCAAACATTTACCAAATAGATTCGGCAATGAGTTTTGATTTTCCAGCATATCAAATAGACCCAAGTAAAATAAAAGCCATTAAAAATAATACATTTAACCACACCATTTTAGCAACTAAAGAATTTGAAAAACGCATAAAATTCATGCATACTTTGTGTACCGATATCTATTTTAATATATACATTAATAACTTAAACAGACCAATGTATTACAGTGATAGTATATGTGCTAGCATGAGTAGTGGGATAATCAAGGAACAATTTTTAAATTATTATGAGAGAAAAGATGGTGGTGTGAAAATAAGTTCGGGCTTACAAACCAAATTATCAGAATATTTCATCACCAAAGAAAAAGCATACCGCATGGCTTCTCAAAAAATGTGGGAGCAATTCAATAAACAAATAAGTATTGATAATTCTAAGGCTATTGAGGAAGAAAAAAACTTTAAAATGTTTGAAGAATACAGAAAATCGGAAGTATTTAATGATGAATTGTGCTTAAACCTCATAAAAAGTTACGAGCAATTAGGTCAAACCAGAGAATGTCCTATACTTAACCCTGCTCCTGCAGAGGCATATTACAATGTAGAAATCAATACTACAGGTTGGAAAAACTTAGATTATTATGTCACTGAGGCAACTTTAACAAGAAGCAGCATGACCTATGTTGACCCAAGTGGTAAAAAGGCAGAAATTACATACACTCCTATTTCTATTACCATCACTAACAGAAAAGAATTTGAAAAGGTCAATGTGTATTTGATTCCAGACAAATTGAATAGTTTTCAAAAAATGGAAGAAAAAAACAAATTATTTGTTGAAAAACTCAATGGATTTTTAAATTACAACGTGATTGCAATTGGATTTAAGGGAGATAAAATTTATTTTGAAAACCTTAAAAAAGCAAAAGACAGGAGCTATAATATGACTTTATCCATCACAAGTGAAAGCAATGTAAGAAAATATTTAGGAAAATTAAACGACAACATGGAGCAAGACTTTTTCAAAGAAATAGCTCATGAACAATTTAATGTAAAAGAAATCAATAGAAAAAAAGCATTAGACAGTCAATTAAAAATAAATGATGCCATTGCTAAATCGATATTCAATTGTTTTGGTGAGGGTGAAGAGTTTGGGGACGAGAAATAATTTAATTCAAGACTAAACTAACTTTCGTACCATTTTCATTAGAATGTATAATAAACTCAGCATTCAATTGTTCGGCTCTCCATTTTAAATTTTTAAAACCGTTGCCAATAGTTGAATTTTCGGGATTAAATCCTATTCCATCATCAACTATACCTATATGATATTTGCCATTTTCTTCGCTAAATAAAAAGGATATGGATTTGCATTGGCTATGTTTAATTGCATTGTGCAACATTTCGCTTAATACAGATTGTAAATGCACAACTTTAACTGCATTTAATTTGAAATCATTTGTAATATTATCGTTGAATTCATAATCAATATGCTCATAATTTTGCATAATTTTAATAGCAAATTGCTTAAATTGGTCAATGGTTTCCATCAAACTACTTTCTTTGTTATTTAAAATAGTGATGTTTTCCCTTAAGTTAACTAACATTTGGTTGGCATTGTTTTTTATGTTTTCAATAGTTTGAAAATCGTAATTTTTATGCTCTAACAAGTTATCTACTCCTGCTATGATAGAGGTTGCATAAGCTCCCATGTTGTCATGCAAATTTTTACCAATCCTTTGCCTTTCATTTTCTTCGGCTAACTTGATTTTCTCTAACTCATTTTTTTGATTTTTTATATTGGTTAACAACTCTATTTTCTTTTTTTTCTGCAAATACATCATCAAGCTAAAACCAAAAACAACAACTATAATAGATATCAATGAAAAAGTCAAATTAAACTTTTTATCAACCTCTAATTTTTGATTGTTTAAATCCGAAATTAGTTTTTCCTTTTTAGAATTTTCATATTTAATGTTTAACTCCTCTAATATTTTATGATTATTTTCATCTGTAAATTCACTGTATGCATCAATGTGTTTTTTGTAATACTGAGACGATTTTTGATATTCTTTAGTGGATGAATAAAGCAACGCAAGATTTTTATATATACTGGCTTTTAGACTTTTATTTTCAATTAATTCCACTTCTTTTAGAGCTTTGTTTAAATATGTTTCTGCCTGCTCATAATTGCCTTTGTCTTTGTATGAAATACCTATGTTGTTGTAAACATTTCCTATTTCATTCCCCATTCCTAAAGAATCAAACAATTTCAGTGCTTTTTGATAATAATTGATAGCCTTATCAAATGCTTTAGCATGATAAAACAAACCTCCCATGTTGTTGATATTGTATGCTTGGCCTATGTAATTGTTTATATGAATGTATGCTTCATTAGATTTAGCAAAATAATATTCCGAACTGTCTAGCTCTTTTATTTCAACGAATAACACAGCTAATCTTTGAAACAAATCTCCTAATTGAATATTAACATTATTTTGATTTGATATTTGTATAGCTTCTTTAGTATATTTAATTGCGTTATTATATTGCAAATTGTAATAATAAGCCCATCCAATATTAGCAGTACTGTTTATTAATTTTAATGTATTATTATTTCTAAGGTAATAAGACCTTAACTCATTAAATATTTCTATAGCTTCTTTGCATTTGTAAGTTTGAAGATAAATGAGCCCTAAATTGTATTTATTTAAAATTAAAAAATTACTGTCTTTTGTATTCAAACACAATTGAGCAGTTTTATTGTTAATATTCAACGCTTCTTCAAACAATTGCAAATCAATTAAAGCTTTGGTTTTTAATAAATACGCTTGAATAATTAAACTATCATTTTTTGTTTCTTCAGCTACTTTAATTAATTCGTTAATTACGCTGTCTTGCACATCGAGATTGATATTTCCAAGCGAATCAGCAATTGAATACAATTCCTTGTATTCTGTAGTTTTATCAATTTTATTGTTTTTTTTCCCCGATTGACAAGCGTATATAGTAAGAACTAAGAAAAAAACAAAGTATGAAAACTGTTTAAGCATGATTTAAAACCATTTTTTTTCATGTGCCATGTTAATGATTTGAGCCTTATTGTGTACATGTAATTTTTCATAAATATTAGCTACGTGTTTCCTAACTGTAAGTGGAGATATAAATAAATCTTCCCCTATTTTCTTGTAATTTTTGCCAGCAACTAATCCTTTCAACACTTCATTTTCTCTAGCACTTAATCCACTTGCTTCAGATTTTACCAATTCAAAGTTGTTGTTTAATAACATCAACTGCATAACTTTTCTGGCAATAGAAGGACTCATAGGAATCCCATTGTGAATGTGCACATTGTTTATTGCATCTACTATATTTATTGCATTGTCTTCTTTAAGCAAATAACCATGAGCACCAGCTTTAATGGCTTCAAATATTTTATCATTATCTTCAAACACAGTAAGAATAATGAATTTGATATTTGGTGCTCTATCTTTTGCTTTTATTATAGCTTCTATCCCATTCATTTTGGGCATTTCTAAATCCATTAACACAATATCCAATTCAATTAATTGTGCATTTTGATTTAAACTTTCAACAAACTCTAATCCATTTTCTGCTTCATAAATGATATTTATTTCAGGAAAACTTGAAAGCTTTTCTTTAATGGTTTTTCTGTTTACTGAAATATCATCTACTATGGCTAATTTAATATCCATGTTTCAAATTTGAGGAAAAGTTTTGTAATTTAGTTCAATTCATAACTAATTTAATGAAAAATACTGCAAAGTGATTAGTGCAAATGGCAGATTGAATTACATAAAAAAAGCGATACCATTCGATATCGCTTTTGTCAATATAAAAATAAAACTTAAAAAAATCAATTCAATTGTGCATCAATCTTTTGAGCAATCATGTTTTTTGGTACAGCTCCAACTATTTTATCCACTACTTCACCGCCTTTAAAAATCAAGATGGTAGGTATTGAACGAATACCATATTTTGATGATACTGCTGAATTTTCATCTACATTTAATTTCCCAATAGATGCTTTACCAGCATACTCTACTGATAATTCTTCTACTAAAGGCCCAATCATGCGACAAGGTCCGCACCATTCTGCCCAAAAATCTACTAATACTGGTACTTCAGAGTTTAAAACTTCACTTTCCCAACTTGAATCTGTAAAATGCTTTGCCATTATTTTTATTTATTA
>CAYVDH010000218.1:0-5175 GCA_964450355.1 uncultured Flavobacteriaceae bacterium | reverse complement strand
TCCTCTGAGGCGTATTTTAATACAGTATGAAAATTTAAGTCACTGATGTTTTCATGCTGTTCATAAAATACAGTAATGGTGTTTTCTGTTGAATTTTCATCGGTATAGTATTCCATATTGGTATTCAAATACCTCATGTAGTTGTAAAATTCAAATAATTCTTTGTTCAAAAAATCCAGTCTTACATTGAATTTGTAATGGTTGTAGATATTCGAAAATGTGTTTTGTTCGTATTGTTCAGGTATAGAAAGCTCTATGTTGCCTATACTTAGTTCTATGGTTTTAGTTTTGTATGAACTTTTGTTACAAGAACTAAACAAAATGGAGATGATACCAAAAATAAACAGTTGCTTTTTCATTGTTTTTTAAAAATAAAATAAACGGCTAAGATTAAAAAAATAAAACCGACAAAATGATTCCATTTCAAGGTTTCCTTAAATGCTAAATAAGAAAAAATAGTAAACACGATTAAGGTGATTACTTCTTGTAATACTTTAAGTTGCCAAATGTTGAATGGGCCACCATTGCCTTGGTATCCTATTTTATTTGCAGGTACTTGTACTAAATATTCAAAAAAAGCTATGCCCCAACTTATTCCAATAACTGCTATTAAACTCAATTTAGAAAACCATGTATATTGACTAAATTTTAGATGGCCATACCAAGCCAAAGTCATGAATACATTGGATACTACCAAAAGTGAAATAGTGATTACACTTTTCATTTTAATACCAATTGCTTTGCATTCCCTAATTCTTGTTTCAATAATATTTCAGAGGATTCAAATTTTTCAGGTAAGTTGGAATTAGGATTGGAATTGTAAACAGTAAACAAGGTGCAATCAGATATGCATTCAACATTGAATTCTGAAGATAATTCTTGAATCAAGTTAGTGATTTTGTCTTCTTTGGTGTCACAACAGGCTGAAAAACTAATGGCAGAATTTTGCATGACATTGATTCGGACTCTGTTGTGTGAAAACAATTCAAATAAGGTTTTCAAATTGTCTTCGGCTATAAAAGAATAGTTTTTGCTGGATATTTTCAATAAACTTTGATTGTTTTTGACAATGTAACATTCGTTTACTAAATTATTGCTGTTATTGTTAATTACAGTTCCTTCTTCATTGGTATTGATAAATGAGTTCACATACAACGCTATGTTTTTACTTTTAAGTGGTTGTATTGTTTTGGGATGTATAACCGAAGCGCCATAATAGGCTAATTCTATGGCTTGATTGTAATTGATAGCAGCTAATTTTACAGAGTTTTCAAATACTTTTGGGTCAGCATTCATCACACCAGCTACATCTTTCCAAATGGTAACGTCTTCCGCATTCAAGCAATAAGCAAATATGGCAGCACTGTAATCCGAACCCTCTCTTCCTAAAGTGACAGTATTATTTAATTCATCTCTGCCAATAAAACCTTGGGTAATCACAATACTTCTGTCAACATAAGGTTTTAAAATTCTTGAAATGGTGTCTTCAGTCTCTGCCCATTTTACCCTTCCTTCTCTGAAAGTGTTGTCAGTCTGAATAAAATTACGAGCATCTACCCATTTGTTTTTAATTTCTATGGATTGTAAGTAATCACTCACTATCCTTGTAGATAATAATTCACCATACGATACAATTCCATCGTAAATTTCATCAAAGGAAGTGTTTTTGTATTTTTTTTCAATTAAACACTCCAATTCTAAAATTAAATCTTCAATATTTGAAAAAATATAATGTTTTGGGTCGTTGATAAGTTCCTTGGCAATTTCAAAATGAAAAGATTTTAATTCTGCAATGATTTCAGATTTTAATACAGAGTCATTGTTCCAAAAGGAATGAACTAATTCTTCTAATTTGTTAGTTGTTTTTCCCATTGCAGATATCACTACCAATAATTTATTGCCAGAATATTGCTGAATGATGTTGGCTACATTCCTTACTGCTTCTGCATTTTTAACAGATGCTCCACCAAATTTAAACACTTTCATACTTTTGCCTATTTTTGCAAAAGTAATTATCAAAAAGCATGAAAAAAAATAGCATTGTCACTTTAAACCAATTTATCGCAGATGAACAAAGCAAATTTCCTTTCGTAAATGGCAGTTTATCGCGCATTTTCCGAGATTTTCAATTAGGCGCAAAAATGATTAACAGAGATGTAAGGAAAGCTGGTTTAATTGATATTCTTGGGGATTTTGGAAACACCAACATTCAAGGTGAAGAACAAAAAAAATTAGATGTAATTTCAAATGAAGTGTTCATAAAATTGTTAGAAATGAGTGGCGATTGTGCCTGCATTGTTTCTGAGGAATTTGATGAAATATACTGGTGCAAGGATTCTCCAAATGCCAAATACATTGTAGCAATGGATCCATTAGATGGTTCTTCTAACATCGATGTAAACGCTTCCATAGGCACTATTTTTTCAGTTTTCAAAAGAATTTCACCTGATAAACCGGTGGATCTTGAAGATATTTTCCAAAAAGGCACTCAACAAGTAGCTGCTGGATACATCATTTATGGAGCGGCTACCATGTTTGTTTACACTTCGGGCAATGGAGTTTATGGGTTTACCCTTGACGATTCCATACAAGAGTTTTGCCTATCTCACCCTAACATTAAAATCCCTGAAAATGGAGCTATACTCTCTGTCAACGAAGGGAACTTAAATGATTTTCCATCCAATATTCAACAATACATCGCTTGGTGTAAGGAAAGCAATAAAGATGAAAAAAGGCCTTACTCAGCAAGGTATATTGGCTCATTAATTGCTGATTTTCATCGCAATTTGTTAAAAGGAGGTATCTATCTTTATCCTTCTACAGCTAAAGCACCAAATGGTAAATTAAGGTTGTTGTACGAGTGTAATCCAATGGCATTCATCATTGAACAAGCTGGAGGAACTGCTACAAATGGAGATATCAGAATTTTGGAAATTGAACCAAATGATTTACATCAGAGAACCCCTTTGTACATAGGAAGTAAAAACATGGTAGAAAAAGTACATTCATTAAAATAATAGACATTCATGAAATTTAAATACATCAAATCGATTTTTGCTTTTAGCCTTATTTGTTTGCTTTCTTCTCATAAAAATGAAGAAGGCATGTTTCCACTCAGTCAGTTAAATAAAGTGGATTTCAAACAAGCTGGATTTAACATCACCCAACAAGACATATACAATCCCGATGGCATAGCCTTGACAGATGCTTTGGTGAGATTAGGTGGTTGTACTGGCTCATTTGTAAGTGACGAAGGATTAATCATCACAAATCATCACTGTGTTTTTGGAAGTGTAGCTGGAGTAAGTACCAAAGAAAACGATTATTTAGAAAATGGTTTTCATGCTCCTGAAAAATCCAAGGAATTAAAAATTGGGCTTACTTGTAAAATCACTTTAAGTTATGAAGATGTCAGTGATAAAATATTAGGAGACATTTCTCCAAAAATGAGTTCACAACACAAAAAAGAACTCATTCAAAGAAACATATACAAATTGACTCAAGATGAACAAACTAAATACCCTGAATTGACTATAGAAATCAGCGAAATGTTCGCAGGATATAGCTACACCTTGTTCAGATACCAAACATTAAAAGATGTTAGATTAGTGTATGTGCCTCCTCGTACCATAGGCGAATTTGGAGGCGAAACAGATAATTGGGAATGGCCTAAACACACTGGTGATTTCAGCATAGTAAGAGCATATGTAGGCAAAGATGGCAAACCCGCAGAATACCACAAAGACAATGTGCCTTACAAACCAAAAAAACATTTGAAAATCAATCCAAAAGGAACCAAAGAAAAAGATTTAGTTTTTATTTTGGGTTATCCTGGAACTACATACAGACATCAGC
The DNA here is from genome assembly GCA_964450355.1 of uncultured Flavobacteriaceae bacterium. Taxonomy (GTDB): domain Bacteria; phylum Bacteroidota; class Bacteroidia; order NS11-12g; family UBA955; genus CAYVDH01. The sequence goes on along the minus strand of CAYVDH010000218.1, from coordinate 1,320 downwards.
CAGCTCAATTTTTGCAATACCAACAAGAACATGTATTGCCATTCATTAGCAGTTGGTTTGCTTGGCGAATGAATGCCATGGAAGAATTAGGTAAAACAGATAGAAACAGATATTTAAAGATGGCAGGCAGCATCAAAAGTTTGGCTAATACCAAAAAGAATTTTGAAGGAAAAATGTTTGGATTAAAACAAACCGATTTGTTAAACACTAAAATGAGTGAACAAAATGCCCTCAAAGCTAAAATGCAAAGTGAAGGATACGATGTTGCGTTTTTAGATAAAATTGAATCCATTTATGCAGAAAAATTGAAAACCGCTCCAAGAGACATGTTGCTCAATAGATTCAACGGAGATTGTGGTTCATTGGCAGCTGCTTTAATCATCGAAAACATCAATTCAGGGTATTCAAAATCCGATTTTAAAACTAACAAAGCCAATTGGCAAAAAGAGGTAAAAGCAGCACTTAAAGAAAGATACCGTTTATTGGATGTAGAATTAGATCAAATGATATTGATGGAATTGATAAACAGAGCTGAAAAATTAGGAGAGGACAATGAAATAGAAGCTTTAGAAAGCATTAAGAATGAAAAGAAATTCATCAATAAAGCATATAAAAAAGGGTATTATGATGAGCCATCATTGTTGTTCAAAATGATTGATAGCATGCCAGAAAAGGTGTTTAAGGACAAGTCCAATTTCAGAAAATTAGCAAAAAAATTATTGCCAGAATTGAATGAGTTATCAGAAAGGCAAAGAAAACAAGAGTTGGAATTAGAAAATTTATTGCCACAATTGCTTGAAGCAAAAATAAAATACAACAATGCCACCTTTGTGCCTGATGCCAATGCCACATTGAGGTTTACTTATGGTTACATCAGTGGATATAAAAAAGAGTTGAACAAGCACCCTGAACCTTTCACATTCCGAAACGAAATATTTGAAAAAAATGCAACCGACAATGTGGATTATCGATTATCAACTTCGGTGAGGGATTTATTGAAAACAGAACGAATTGCAAAAGAGTTGTTAGATGAAACAACGAATGATTTAGTGATATGTATGCTGTACAACATGGATACAACAGGTGGCAATAGCGGTAGTCCGGTGATGGATGCCAATGGCAACTTGGTAGGGGTTAATTTTGATAGAGCATACACAGCTACATTGAATGATTTTTCGTGGAACAAAGATTACAGCCGCAGCATTGCTGTTGATATTCGTTATGCTTTGTTTGTGATGAAATATTTAGATAAAGCGGATAATTTATTAAACGAAATGGGAGTGAAGATTTAGTTATCTTAGTTCATTAAAAATCGAGATA
>CAYVDH010000217.1:0-5191 GCA_964450355.1 uncultured Flavobacteriaceae bacterium | reverse complement strand
TTCTAATTTCAATTGATTAAAAACATCATCCAAATTTTCTGTTAATGAAGTATTGATTGAACTCAAAGATTTCATTTCAAATTGATTACCATTGTGTAACCAAAAAATCGCATTCAGTTTTTTTGTGTTTAATTTCAATGCAATCAACAACGAATTGACAACTTTATCTAGCGAGTTTAAATTCATGATTTTAGAGGCATAATCATTCACTTGCTGCTCAATTTTAAGTTTTGAATAAATCCTATTAAACAGAATATACAAAAGTCCCAAAACAACAATGGAACAAATGGTTAAAAACCAAACAGAACGATAAAAAGGAGGCATTATCTCAAAATGATAAGAAGTGAGTTGAAACGGGCTATCAAATTCATCAGAAACATAACGAACCTGAAACTCATATTGTCCTTCATTTAAATTTCTAAAATCAACTGAATTATTGACAGTAGTATTCCAATTGTTATCATGGTTTAATAATCTGTATTGATATTTTCCATTGTTAGGTTTAGTGTATTGAAATGCTGAAAATTTAAATGAAACATTATTTTCCTTAAAATTGTATTTTTTTATCTCATGAATATTAAATTGGTATTGATTATTGATTGAAATAATATTTGTTTTTAAATTGTTGTCTTTATAAATGGGTTCAACCCAAAGTAAACCACCAGCTACACCAAGTAATAAATTGTTTTTGATTGTGGTTAAAAATTGATGAGTGAATAACAAATCTGAACCCCAACTGGTAAATTTAGGAACATGATAATAAAAATTTGATTTTGGCCATACTTTTAATCCGTTGCTACTTAACAATATGTTTATTTTATTTTTTAAGTTCAATGATTGGATGTTAAAAAAATTATTACTTGGCAATCCGTCAGATGTTGATAAATGTTGAAATTCTATTGTTCCATTTTTAAGATAAGAATAGGAAATTCCGTTTTTCATGGTTGAAATCCATACTATCCCTTGTTTATCAATTGAAATATCTGTGATTAAAGAAAATTGTTCATTTTTAAATTCATCGTAAGTGGTAATTTTATTGTTATTAAAACTAAAAAAACTAATCCCTCTTTCGAAAGACAAAAACCAAACTCCATTGTTTATTTTATCTGGCAAAATTCGTAAGATAACTTTTTCACCGTTATTTAACTCTGAAATATTAGTTGATAATGGTTTAAATAATGAATCATATAAATAAATTTTACCTGAATAATCGGCCAACCAAATATTCCCATTAAAATCTTGAGACATATAACGAATTTGATAATTAGAATTAATATTCCGTATTCTTTGAAAGGATAAGGTATGAGGGTTGAATAAATAAGCTTTCAAATTGCTAAACAACCAAATTTGATTTTTTTTATTTTTGCAAATACCTGTGATGTTATCAATTGGCTCCCCTTCAATGTTTATATGTTCTATTATTTTTCCACTTATTGTTTGATAAAAATAAAATCTGTGTTCACCAGGGTTTGTAACAATATAAGTATGGCTTATTTCATCATAAATAACATCACCCATATGATTGTTACTTTCATTATCACTACATTTATTTAAAGGATAAAAATGAGTTTTTGATTGAATGTCTAATATGCTAATTCCATTGCTAGTACCAATCCAAATATTGCCGTATTTATCTTTGTAATGCGAATTTACTTTACCAGCTCTTAATGAAAACGATAAATTTGGGATGTATTCTGAAATGAATAATTTTTCAAAATTATTGTCCCATTGACCTAATCCAAATAAAGTTGATACTGCACTGTTATTATCATAATTAAATAGTTGATTTAAGGGGTATGATTGTCTTACAATTTCCATGTTTTTTAATGTTTTGGATAATTCATCATATACATAAACAATATTAGTTTCCGTAGAAAAAATCACCTTGTTTTTTTCAGGTAAATAAATAACATCAAACATGTCAACTCTTTTTTTACCCCCAATATATTCAATCTTATTTTGTTTTATATTGAGCAAACACAATCCCATATTGGTACCAAGCCAAATTTCATCTTTAGATTTGTAAGCAATTTTTTGAATTGATCGGTAGAGGTTTTTATATTCAGGAAATGAAGAGGCACTGTAAGTTTCCCAATCAAAAATATTTATTTTTTGAGAAGTTAAATTGCAAGAAATTAAGTTTTTGACATTGCTAACTATCCATAAGTTTTGAAATTCATCAATATGAATATCCCAAATGATGCTATTAGGCAATTTATCTCCATTTAATGTTTGTTCTACTTTGCTCCATTGATGTAAATTGGGGTCATATAAATTTAACCCTTGATGAGTAGCTACCCAAATTCTGCCTTTATTATCTTCAGCTATATCGTTTATGTTTTCATTGCTAATACTGTTTTTATTATTAGGTAAAAACACCATAAAAGTATGCCCATCATACAAATTCAAACCATTTTTAGTACCAATCCACATCAATCCACGGCTATCATGAAAAAAGCAAGTTACTCTATTGTCGGATATGCCATGTTCGGTAGTTAAATTGGTGAAATATGGTATGGATTGGGCATAAGCAGAACATAAAAATATTAAAATACTTATTACAAGAATAGTTTTAATTCTTATTATGGCAGTATAATTAAAATAGTTAATGAAGCAAATTTAATCAGTTTTCACAAATTTAGAAAATATAGATTGATTGACTGATATTATATACACACCATTGGGCAAATCTTGAAGGGATATTGTTTCACTTTCTTCAATCCAATGAGCATAATGTTTTTTCCCTAATAAATCATAAATTTCGATAAAACTATTCTCAATATTCTCTAATTGAATGAAACTGTTGGCTGGATTAGGAAATACTTTAAATGTATGAATGTTGGATTTTCTATTAGATATACTACTAGCATTGATATTACCCATTTTCATTCCATTACCAAAACTACTCACCCAAATTTCATTGGAATTATACGGATTAGTATAGACTCTTTCTGGCTGTCTAAATGGATAACTTTGAACTATACTAAATGTAGGCGATGAAACATTCATATTTTTACTCATCCATAAACCCTGCGTTTCTGTACTTAAATATGCTTCTGATTTGTTATTAGGATTAAAAGAAATAGAACTGACTCTGTCAAATTGAGAACCCGTTAGTTTGTTCCAAGTTTGCCCTTTATTAATTGTTTTATACAGTCCTCCCAGTCCATTTGGCGCACCACCCCAACCACTGTAAACTGATACATACCAAGTGCTCTGACTCGTATCGTTTGGGTCTATTACAATGTCCTTTGTCCAATATTTCATGCCGTTGTCACTTAAATCAGACCAAATTTGAGATACTGTATTGTATAAAAACACACCGCTGCTTGCTGTAAAAACACCTGAACTATTTCTTCTGCCAGAATAAATACACAAGACATTGCCATTTTTTAACACTTCAATAACAGATGGATGCCCTTCTGTTCGAGGTGGATTGGGTAGTTTTGTCCAAGTTGCAGACGTATTATTTTGCAAATCATTGCACACGTATATTCCTCCAACACCATTAGCATTTCCATAGTGTATTACTGAGGCATACATTCGGTTAGTGTTATTGGGATCTATGGTAAGCCAATGAACAGGATGGTTAAATTGCTTTAAAGTGGAAAATGTATTTCCTCCATCTGTAGAATAGGCTATTTTTCCATTTGCATCGTTTATATCTAATTTTGCATCGGTTAGGTAGGTACTTTGATAAATATCGTGAATATTAGAACATGCTGCATATAAATTTCCATTGTTTGTTTTTGCCATTCGATATACAGAATTAACAGATAAACCATTGTAATTATAGCTCCATGTTTTTCCAGAATCAACACTTTTAATTAGTCCAATATCGCTAAAACAGCCAAACATGGTTTGATTATTTGCCCAAAACACTTGCCAATTGGTAGTATTTTCTAATCCTATGCTTGCATAACTTTGTTTTTGAGGAGTTGAAGCACCAGCATTGTGCATATTATTGGTATTGACATAAGCTTGTTGCCAATTATTTCCACCATCTATCGATGTGTGTACAAAACCATAATCGCCAAACACCAATTTATCAGCATTATTGGGAGCTACAGCCAATCCAAAAACCGACTCAGACCATGTCCAATTTTTATCGCCTTGATAACCACTCCATCCTGTTTTAATGTTTTGATTATTAGTGGTTTTAAATATTTTATTCCATGTAGTTCCTGCATCTGTAGATTTATATATCAATGGAGTCCCTGTACTGTTGTCACTACCTGCTAAATACATGGTTTGTGTATTGTTTTCTGCCATGGCTGTGTACATCACCATATCCGAAGAAAAATTAATGCCATTGTTTTTAGATAGCCAAGTTCCATTGGTATTGTCCATAGTATAAACTCCTTTTGCAAAGCCATAATAATCATAGGGCATTACCATACAATAAACATCGGCACTGTTAGCAGTAATACATAAAAAACGTGTTGAAGAGCCATTTTTAGCACCCGAAAAATGCCAAATGGATTGTCCCGCAGCAATTCCAGATGAAGAAAATGAATTGAATGAACTTCCACCATTGGTAGAATAAAACAAACCTTCACTAGTAGCTACATAAATAGTATTGCCATCAAAAAAACAACCAGCCAATACAATTCCTACATTATTATTAGATGCTAATTTAATTTGAGAGAAACTATTGCCTCCATTATTACTAATAACTATGGAGCCATAATAATTTAAAATGATTTGTTGAGGATTATTATAGTTAGCTATCATTTTAAACACTTTACCATTGTTAATATTATGTCCAGAAAGCATGTTCCAATTATTTCCTCCATCAATTGTTTTAACAGGATATCCTTCGTTTCCATCATTAAAATTACTGTAAGCGATATTGACATCGTTGGTAAACTCATAAGTAGAAACATTAAAAGATTGCAATTTAGAAAAATGAATTTGATTATAACTTCCACCAAAATTAGTAGAATGAAATAGTTGACTCATATCGCAACTGATGTAAAACTCATTGTTATTTGCAGGATTTATTTTAGGAAAAAATAAAGCTCCACCACCACCTATACCTCTAGCATAAAAATTATTTGGTTGTGAATAGCTTAAGTTATTTACACATAAAAGTAGAATTAGAATTATCTTTTTCATATGCAAATATAAAAGTAGTTTTCCTGACTTGTCCACTCTTTTTTTTAATATTTTATAATTTGCTAATACACAA
>CAYVDH010000216.1:0-5194 GCA_964450355.1 uncultured Flavobacteriaceae bacterium | reverse complement strand
TCGATTATTTTTCTGTAAATGTTTTTCTTAATGGTCAAAGTACTAATTTCTGAGTTATTAAAAGGAGTAAAAATGATATTCCCTAATTTTGAATCAAAATAAAACCCACGTGCAAATTTTAAATTAGTAGAATAAGGGCAAGTTTTAATATTGATATTACCGCAATTAACAGTAAATGGGTATGTGGTAGTGTATGTTTCAAATGAATTGTGATCATTCATAGGGTTTGTTAATTCATAGCTTAACGAATCATTTACATCAGAACTTTCGCTAGCAAAACTGAAATTAAAAGTATTGTTATAAGGGATTTGAAAAGGCAATTGAACAAGAGGTTTAGGGGTTGAAACAGATTCAGAGTTTTGTTTGATGTAAAATAAATTTAACATAGCTTCAATAAATAAACCACCACTAGAATGATTTGTGATTGCCCCAATTCTGCAACAATCATTAGATGTGAAATAAATGAATGGGAATTTGGATGTGCCAAATAAGTTTAACGGACTAGTTTGAAAATCTACTGTATCTAAATACAAAAGTTTTTCATAACCTGGATTAGAAGTGCTATTGGGTTGACAATCGGATTTACATTTGTTAGTTTCAACTGGAATAATGCTGATTCTTGTAGGTGTTAATTTGATACTAAAGGAGTCATTCAAGATACTTAAATTCGCACCATTGTATGGAATACCTCTACAATCTCTAATTATTGTTAATTGGACTTCATATTTTAAATTACCTAAATGACGATAATTAATTTCTTTACCAATTGGAGAGGATGAATAGATTGAAGCAATAAATCCTAAAAATATAAAAAGAAATGCAGATTTTAATTTTACCATTTTAATTAAGACACAAAGTTTTACTTTTTGCTGCAACGTAATTTTTTGTAATGCCATTTTTTCTTATTTATATCTCATGTAGTAAACAAATATAGTCATTTTGTCTTAAAGCGAGCCATTTTTTCCATTTTTTACAATTGGATATAAGTTTGAAGTATGCTTCTCAACTTATGAATCAAAATAAATTAACAATCAAAGCTCAAGAGTCATTGAATTCTGCTCAGCAATTGGCTTTTGAGAAAAACAATCCCAGCATTGAAAATGCCCATATACTGTATGGTATCATTGAAAATGATGAAGAATTGTTTCAATATTTATGTCAAAAATTAGGAGTGAATAAACAAAGAATAATAGATTCAAATAATCAAATATTAAATACACTTCCTACAGTTTCTGGGGGTAATTCACAATTGTTTCTTTCGCCTGTTTCAAATACCACTTTAATGAATGCCGAAAAGGAAATGAAAAACATGAAAGATACTTTCATTTCTAACGAACATTTATTGATAGGGCTTACAGAAAATAAAGACAATGTAGGAAACTTACTTAAAGACAATGGTTTTTTAAAATCTAACATCATCAAAGCTCTTAAAGAATTAAAAGGCGATAAAAGAGTCGATTCTCAAACCAGCGAAACTCAATTTAATTCATTGAAAAAATATGGAAATAATCTCAATGAAATGGCATTGAAAGGAAAACTTGACCCTGTCATTGGAAGGGATGATGAAATTAGAAGAGTATTGCAAATATTAACTCGAAGAACTAAAAACAATCCATTGTTAATAGGGGAGCCGGGTGTTGGTAAAACAGCAATTGCTGAGGGGTTAGCTCGTAGAATAGTCAGTGGTGACGTGCCCGAAAATTTAAAAAATAAAACCATTTATAATTTGGATATGGGAGCTTTGATAGCCGGAGCAAAATATAAAGGGGAATTCGAAGAAAGATTAAAATCTGTAGTCAAAGAAGTCATTGATAGTAATGGTGACATCATTTTGTTTATTGATGAAATTCATACCCTAGTTGGTGCTGGTAAAAGTGAAGGGGCAATGGATGCAGCTAATATTTTAAAACCTGCTTTGGCAAGAGGTGAGTTAAGGTCAATAGGTGCAACTACACTTGCTGAATATCAAAAATACATTGAAAACGACAAAGCCCTTGAAAGACGTTTTCAAAAAGTAATGATTGAGGAACCGGATGTACAAGATGCAATTTCGATTTTGCGAGGTTTGAAAGAAAGGTATGAAACACATCATAAAGTGAGAATAAAAGACGAAGCTATCATTCAAGCTGTTGAGCTTTCTAATCGATATATAAGTGATAGGTTTTTGCCTGATAAAGCTATTGATTTACTAGATGAAGCCTCTTCTAAATTAAGACTTGAAATAGATAGTTTGCCAGAAGAATTGGATGAACTCAATAGAAAAATAATGCAATTAGAAATTGAGAGAGAAGCAATTAAACGCGAAAAAGACGAAGAAAAATTAAATAAACTAAATCATGAAATTTCTAATTTATCGGAAGAAAGAAATTCAATCACTTCAAAATGGAAAAATGAAAAAGAAGTAGTGGATAAAATTCAATCGATTAAAGCTGAAATTGAAGATGCAAAGTTTGAATCAGAACAAGCCGAAAGAAATGGCGATTTTGGTAAAGTAGCTGAATTAAGGTATGGGAAAATTAAAACATTAGAATCGGAATTGATTGCATTAAATGAGAAATTACAATTGATGCAAAAAGATTCAGCCATGGTAAAAGAAGAAGTTGGAGCTGAAGACATTGCTGATGTAGTCAGCAAATGGACTGGTATCCCAGTGAGTAAAATGTTGCAAAGCGATAGAGAAAAATTAATACATCTTGAGGATGAATTGCACTTAAGAGTGGTAGGCCAAGAAGAAGCTATAGCCTCCATTTCAGATGCTGTAAGAAGGAGTAGGGCAGGGTTGCAAGATCCAAAAAGACCAATAGGCTCATTTATATTTTTAGGCACTACAGGGGTTGGTAAAACAGAATTAGCAAAAGCCCTTGCATCCTATTTATTTAATGACGACAACGCCATGGTGAGGATAGACATGAGTGAATATCAAGAGAAACACACTGTAAGTAGATTGATAGGAGCACCTCCAGGATATGTAGGATATGATGAAGGTGGACAATTGACTGAGGCTGTTCGCAGAAGACCTTATTCAGTCATTTTGTTAGATGAAATAGAAAAAGCACATCCTGATGTATTCAATATATTATTGCAAGTATTAGACGATGGAAGATTAACAGACAACAAAGGTAGAACTGCCAATTTTAGAAATACCATCATCATCATGACCAGTAATATTGGTTCTCATATCATTCAAGAGAATTTTGAAAATTTAAATGATGAAAATAAAGATGCAGTTTTAGCTAGAACAAAAAACGAAGTTTACCAAGTGTTAAAAAACACCATTAGACCTGAGTTTTTAAATAGAATAGATGAAGTAATCATGTTTGAACCATTGAGTAGAGAAAATATTCATCAAATTGTAAAAATTCAAATGAACAACATCACAAAACAATTAGCAGAGTCAGGAATGAAAATAGAAATGACTGATGAGGCTATAGATTGGTTGGCTCAATTAGGTTATGACCCACAATTTGGGGCACGACCATTGAAAAGGGTGTTGCAAAAGAAAGTATTAAATGAATTGTCCAAGAAAATATTGATGAATGAAATCAATAAAGACAAAACCATCATAGTAGATAATTTTGACAACTCAATAGTGTTTAGAAACAGTTAAACTAAAGTTTCACCAACTGAGTTTGTGATTGAAAACTGGGTTAGAGGTAAATCGTAAACAGGTTTAATTTTAATCCAGTTTTTGTATTTGTAATACCATTTCCATCTGATGCTTCTCATTCCTCCTTTTGTCAAATAAGCTTTAATGATAGGGTTGACATGTAAAGTGAGATTTTTGTTGTTGGTTGTTCCTAATATGTAAGAAAATTTATCTTCAATATTATCGCTCAATAACATGCTAGAAACTACAGTACCTGTTCCATTGCAACTAGGACAAAGCTCAGTAGTGTTAATATTCATTTCAGGTCTTACTCTTTCACGAGTAATTTGAATTAATCCAAATTTACTCATAGGTAAAATGTTATGCCTGGAACGGTCGGTTTTCATGGCTTCTTCAAGACAATCATGAAGTTGTTTGCGAGCATTCGGATTTTTTAAATCTATGAAATCCACAACGATAATGCCTCCTAAATCTCTTAACTTTAGCTGCCTTGCAACTTCTTTTGCAGCTTCCATGTTGATAGTTAAAGCATTTTCTTGTTGTGAATCAATATCGGTTTTTTTCTTCCCACTGTTAACATCAATCACATGCATGGCTTCGGTATGCTCAATGATGAGGTAGGAACCATTGCCAAATACTACATTTTTCCCAAACGAGGATTTTATTTGTTTATCAACCCCAAAATATTGGAAAATTGGTCTTTTGTCGTTGTATAATTTAACAATGTGTTGTTTATCAGGAGAAATTTTAGAAATGTATTCTTTTATTGTTGAAGAATATTGAGCATCGTTGATATGAATTGCGGTGAAGTCATCGTTTAATAAATCCCTCAACAAGGATTCAGTCTTAGATATTTCACCTAATACCTTTGTTGGAGCTTTGGCACTTCTCGATTGTTTAATGAGGCTTTGCCATTGTTTTAATAAAGATTGTAAATCGCTTTCTATTTCTTCTAAAGAAGCATCTTCGGCAACAGTTCGAACAATGATTCCAAAGTTTTTAATTTTTAGAGAATCTAAAAGTTGTTTTAGCTTTTTTCTTTGATTAGGGTCGGCAATTTTCTTAGAAATGGCAATGTTTTTTCCAAATGGCACTAATACGCAATACCTACCAGCAAAGGATAAATCACAAGTAATTCTCGGTCCTTTGTTGGCAATAGGTTCTTTGAATATTTGAACCAATATTTCATCCCCTTTTTTAAGAACTTCATTGATTTTACCAGACTTTATGATTTCTTCCTCAAGGGAAAATTCATTAAGATTACTTTCTTTTAATCCTCCTTGAGTAACTATTCTTGTGAGTTTAACTACAGATTTAAAGTTAGGTCCTAAATCTGTGTAATGCAAAAAAGCATCTCTTTCGTGCCCAACATCCAAAAATGCGGCATTTAAATTAGGCATTGTGCGTTTTACTTTGCCTATATAAACATCTCCAATTTGAAATGAGGAAACAGAATCTTCCTTGTGTAATTCAGTAAGAACTTTATTGGAAAGTAAGGCCACGTCAATGCCATTAGAATTATAATCTATGACAAGTTCGTTCACGAGTTAAATAAATTTAATTATCTTTTTTTATGACGATTTTTTC
>CAYVDH010000215.1:0-5262 GCA_964450355.1 uncultured Flavobacteriaceae bacterium | reverse complement strand
TCAGATTTTATTGGTGTAATATTCCATCATCAATTCGTGTAAATTAGTGTAATTCGTGTAAAATGGTGAATGTTTCTTTAGTTTTTATATCGAACTCACGTTACTTATATTTTTAAAAACAGTCTGGCTGATGTTATTTCGCCTTTTACATTAACCGGTTTAGCTTCCAAAATGATTTCATAATTCCCTTTCGGAATTTCAGAAACAGTTTCTTCAGTATTTAATTGAAGATTTGATAAAATCGAAATAAAATCAAATGTTTCCACCGGCATGAACATATCTCCCGGAAAATAAGGAATTGGATTTCTTTTAATGGTTCCCACTACTTTTCCATCCTTCTTTACTGTGGTGGAAAATACAAATTGTACGACCATTTTTTTATCACTATTCAACGGAATAGCATTTCCTGTAAAACTAAATTGAATCGGATATTTATTTTCTCGAAAGTCTGCATAAAGATTGACCGCTAAATTATTTCTAGCTTGTAACTCAATTTTAGATTGTTCTTTTACCTTAATTTCGCCCTGAACTAATTGAGCAAAACCGGAAAATTGAACGATAACGAATAAAAGTAAACTGATTTTTTTCATATTTGTTAATTAAGGATTTTTTACTGTTTCAAAATTTTCTTCCAACACTTTTGTAGGTCGTTTATCATGATATACGTAGGTGGCTTTAATATATCCCAAATAAGAATTGGTTTGCCGATAATGCGTATAACTAATTTCAAATGTGCGTTTGGCCACATTATCACTGGTTTGTACCGTCATTTTATACTTGGTTCTTGCATCGCCGTTAAACACTTGTTGAGCCGTTTGATTGAAAACATAAGTGGGCTTGACTTCATAACCTACTTTGGTATGTATGGTCGTTTTTTCACCCCATTTTACTTCAAAAAGAGGCATGTTGGATGTTGCGTTTGTATTCCAAAATTGAATTTGAGCACTGGCATTCCAACAAAACAAAAAAGCAATAATTATTGTTTTCATACCATTAATTTACGGGAACAATACTATATAAAATACCTAAATTGTATTTTGCTTTATTGAATCGAATGTAACCCGGACGAGTAGATGAATTGGCTGAATTCTTCGCTTGGGCTAATGAAACCGGATTTATTTTAGCATCTTTAAGAAAAATTATAACATCTTGTTTTCCAACAATTTCATCGTTTATAGGTTTATACACTTTTATTTCATAAACGACTTTGAAATAGGCATTATCCTCCAGTTCTTTCATCGTTTTATAACCATATTTTGCAGGTTCAAATTGAAAACGAACTTTGGTATTCATTAATGATTTGATGTTTCCGTTGCTCACTTTCATTCCGCCGTTTCTTGGCACTTCAAAAACACGTCCGTAGTTGCCTATGTAACTAAATCCTGTGGGTTGAATTTGATCTTCGTTGCCAGTAATTTTATTTTTTACGAATAAACGACACCAGCCAATTCCGTGAACACTTTCTGTTCCTAAATCTACATTTTGATTAATGATATGTGCGGCTAACCAATCGAATTTAAAATCAAATTTCACCATTTGAGGTAACGATTGTGCGAATGAAGTTGCAGAAGAGAATACTACAACCAGAACTGATAATTGAATTGTTTTCATGTTTATTTACTTTGTTGATTTATAATTAATTGTGCTACTTTTATGCAGGCTTGTTTATTTTTTGTTTCCGAACCTAAATTGGCATATACTTGAAATTCTAATCCGTTGAAAAACACTTTTAGATTCTTGTCTTTATTATTCCAAACCGAATAGGTTCCAAGATTCGGAATTTCATCAAAGCTCAATCCTTCACCAAGTCCTGTTGCCATTTCTTTAGCCAAATTGGCTTGGTCAGCAGTTACTTCTCCTGAACTTTGCATTTCTTGCATTTTTTCATTCATGGCTTTAGAAGCATTGGCTACTTCTTCTTGTGTTGGTGTATGATAATTGTGTTTAAATTGCTCCAAAGTTGTAGTTCTAACCCACGAAACTTCTATATAATCATTGGTTGGAATTTCCATCGGTTTTCCGTTAATTGGATTTTTTATTTTGTCTAAAACTTCAATCCTACCTTTATCCCATTTGTATTGCATACTATGAGTTTCTGGGCTTTTTAACACTTGATTGTAATCTTTAGTAGCTTCAGATGCTTGATAGCCGGTTGCTTCTGCTGCAATATCCAAAGTGAAAAATTGGTCTAGTTTTCCATTCCATTCTTCGGCTGTTTTGCCTCCGGAAGATTCAATGGCTGCTTCCAGTTGATTTTCCAATTCCTCTTTATTTTCTTCTTTACAAGTAAAGGCTAATAAAAAGAGACACAGAAAACTAAGATTTACTATTTTCATTGTTTTATGATTTTAAAATGGGTTGTTTTATTTTGAATATTGTTTTTAATTGAAACCACATAAATACCGCTTGAAAGATTTGAGAAATCTAATTGGTTGTTTTTTATTTTTAAAGGAATCTGTTGCCCTAAAGCAGAAAAAACTGTTAGCGAGTAATTTTCTTTGTTTAGAAGATTTAGGGTAAGAATGTCTTTTGTAGGGTTGGGAAAAGCTTTTATAGTGTTAACTTCTTCAACGTTTGTAATAGACAAGGCTTCTTGACCAAATTTATACATTTTTAAACCTACTTGTCCTTGAATTTCGCCAGCAAAATAGAGTTCATTATTGAATTCAAAATAACCAAAAGTGTAAAAACTAGCTGTGCCGGGATTATAATCCATTACTAGAGAATTACTACCAGAAGTTAGATCTAGTTTCCAAACTTCATAACCGAAATCAGCCTTTAATTTATTGTAAATTATATGGTTATTAAAAACCGGTATTTTATTTATGATATTACCAAAACCCCATAATGTTTCCCCTAAAGGATTATTAGTAAGCTGAAAAGTGCCTGCTTCGGTGCCATCCGATTGCCATATTTTCTGATTGATTTCATCGTTTGCCAGAAAATATAGTTTTCCGTTAAAAGCCGTTAAATGTTGCGGATTTGAATTTCCGTCTGAATTGATCTCTTTTACTTTAGAGGCACCATTACCATTTGATTTATATAATTCTACACCTCCGCTATTTCCATTAAAAGCTGCAAAAAACAAATTGTTTCCAACAACTTGAAAATTAAAAGGATTTGAACAATTAAAACAGGCAGTGCTTCCCGCATCATTGTTTTGAATATCGGCCACTAGAACAGTTCCACTTGTTGTTCCATCTGTTTTCCAAAGCTCTCTTCCTATGGAAGTTGAATAGCCAGAAAAATATAAATCTCCATTAAATAAGATAGATTCTCCCAGTTGTTCTTGATTAGAATTGCCCGTATCGATATCGGCCACAAAAGCCATCGTATTTCCGTTGGTTCTCCAAATTTCCCATTGATTTGAACCCGAAATTTTTACATTAAACAAAATAGTACTACTATTCAGTTGATGAAACCTAGAAACATCAACAATAGATGAAGTACTCATTTGTTGATGGCTATTGGGTGTTGTTTGCATTTTCCATAGCTTTCGGTTGTTGTTTGATCCACTTCTAAAGAGGATAAAATCACCTACTTTAGAAAAGTCTCTCGGGTCATTTAATCCTGCAGCTACCATTACATAGGTTCCGCCGGGCGTGCCATCTGTTCGCCAAATTTGATTGGTATTTGTAGTTTGAAAATAAACCACATCATCAATAACAGTTAAGTAGTTGGGATTTGAACTTCCTGTTCCCGGAACAATATCAAACAAAATGTTGGTTCCGGCCGCAGTTCCATCGCTTGCCCAAATTTCAGTTCCATGAACCGGGTCAAACTTTTTAAAAATAAACTTTCCGTTTACATATTTATTTTCCCATTCAGCATCATACACTTCGGTAATTTGAGCATTCATTATATAGGAAAACAAGACCGATAGTAGTAGACTTTTAAATTTCATAATTATAATTTTATAAATTCAACTCTTCTGTTTTGTGCTTTTTCTGCTGGAGTAGTATTTTTATTTAATGGCTGACTTTCGCCTTTTCCATCTGTTTCCATTCGATTGGCATCAATACCATAAAAACTAGATAAAGCGGTTTTTACAGCTGCAGCTCTTTTTTGAGAAAGTGATAAATTGGCAGCATCTGCACCATCACTATCGGTATGACCAATGATTTTTACGCGAACGGTTGGGTTTTCCTGAAGTGTGGTGGCCATTTCTTTTAGCACAGTTCCACTTTCGGGTTTAATGTTATCGCTGTTTACGTCAAAAAGAATTCCATTGGTTACAAAACGACCTTCAGTGATGAGTTTGTTTCTCGTATCGGCACCGGCCACTGCAAAGCGAATGTTGGTTAAGTATATTTCGCAATCATAAAAGAAACTTCTAAAAAAAGCAAAATCATAATTGGTAGTTTCTGAGAAAAAACGTGGAATATCGAGTAATTTATCTTCATTTGCATACACTCGCAAACGACTTTTTTGACGCCATATTGATATTTTTACCCTATTATCATTCGTGCTAACGTTCCATTGAGGCATTTTTACATTATTGCTCATCTCTGATCCATTTTTAGGATTGATAAAAATTGATGCCTCACCAGCTCCCGGGTGCAAATAAACAATTGATGTTCCTTGAGAAAAGAACATTTCTTTCATTAAATCATCTTTTTGAGTGGTAAAGTTTAGCCCAAACCCCGAATAATTATTAGAAGGATCGCCATTGATTGCCACTTCAAACTCCAAAGTAAAATTTTCAGGAAGATTTTTAATGTTATCCGGAATAAACGCTCCGTTTTTGGTCATCGACAACCATTTTCCAGATTGTCCATCTACATTTACTATTTCTCCACTGGCATTGGTGTTGAATTCTGCCGGAAAATCACCAATACTTAATCGATTAAAATTGTCGAAATACAATTCCTTTTCACCTGCTACGAAATCAAATTTTGAATTGGATTTTACTGCTTTTTTAGAAGAGGAAGTTTGAGATTGAGCATCCTGATTTTCATCAGATGTTTGTTCACTGTTTTCTTGTTGTTCTGCTTCTTCTTTCTTTTTCTTTTTTTCTTTTTTCTTAAACAAACCTGTGATTCCTTCCTCCACTTTATTTAAGGCTTTGTCAACGGTTTCATCACCTTTTTGTTCTCCTCTGCCATAGGTTTTATCTTTTGCGTTTTTTATTACGCGTTCTCCAACTGTAGTTTCTTGTGCGAAAGAAAATTGGCTAAAAACCATAAAAACTAACACGGCTAAAAGTTTTTTCATTAGTATAAAATTTTAATTAAACATTCATTTGTTTTCCCTTTAGTGTGA
>CAYVDH010000214.1:0-5273 GCA_964450355.1 uncultured Flavobacteriaceae bacterium | reverse complement strand
TATAATGAAGTTGGGTGTCTCTTAAATCCATCACCTAAATTAATTCCAGTAATAAAATCGGTTTTAGTTCCATAAGTAAATTCTTTAATGCCAGTTAAAAAACAACCAATACGACCAATCATTATCCCAATTATAATTGGAAAGGTGAATAAATCTCCAGACGATAATGGTTCCTTAATGATTTTTTTTGAAATTTCTACTCCAATTAAACCTCCAAAAAGTCCTCCCATTATTGTTTTGCTATTAAGTAGATTTACTATAGAAATGGAATTAATTTCAAAGGTTGGATTTTCGAGAAACCCCATTAATCTAGAACCAACAAATGCTCCAATTGAAGCACCTAAAATTATAGACAATCTGTTTTTATTAGAGATTTGGTCCTTGCTTTTTTTTCTTAAAAACATATAATATCTATAAGCTACAAAGAAAGCTAAATACTCAAAAATTAAATGAATATTGATCTTAAATCCAAAAACTGAAGGCTCAAATGGTATGGTCAAAATTAAATTTATTGAGATTATTGTAACTTAGATTTTTCCCAAAGAATAAATTCTACATTGTCTGTACATGTCATTGAATTGATCACGTTTTCAAAATTAAAATCTTGGTATTTTGATACTATTTCTAAAACTTCATCATAGCCTTCAGCTCCATGTGGTATTGAACATGTTTCGTTTTCAGCAATTAAAGTTAACCAAATATCAGGCAATAATGGGCCTTGATCTGTGTTGATTAATTTTATTAATTTGATGTTAGTCCAAAATACTTGTTGAATTTCTAATTTTGGATGCTCTACTATAACATATTCTTCAGTAATTGTTACTTTATAGTCATCTTCAGGATGTTTATAGTTTGATTTACTAAAAAGTTTCTTAAAAAAATTCATTATAGTTTTGATTGATACAAATATTAGAATTTTATACTGAAAAATTCAACGTTTAAAACTAATTATTCTTGATTTTATCTGATTAGCTAACAGCCTCATATAAGACCAATCTAAGTCATTTCTAATTTCATTGATAGTTCTTTTGCTTTCCATTAACAACATGGTTTTATTTCTTAGGTCTATAATTAATGGTGTTAAATCGTCTGGAATATATTTTGATTCAATGAGTACGTCAAAGTCATGTTTATTATTATTTAAGTGAGGTAGTTTATTGGGTTTTTGATTTGTTGTAGGTGTCAATTGTTATTCTTTTTATTTTTTTATTCATCTTCTTGAATCAAAATAGGATTCAAAATAGTTGCAATTAGATACTAATTCATTGAAATATCCAGGGTATTGTTTTTTTAAATCAATGTAATATTTATTGGTGTATAAAAGGGAATCGAAATCCATAGTGTTTGAATTTGGGTTTTCAATGTATTGAAATTCAATTTTGCGTCTTTCACAACGTGTTAGCATTCGTAAACACAAGGCTTTAAATTTTTTAGTAGAGGCGTTTTGCATTGCTAATGAATAATATTTTTTAGCTAAGTTGGATTGTCGAAACTCTACCTCATCTTCAATTTCAGAAAGAGAATATTCTGACCATTCATTGAATCTGCGCATCATCCAAATATTGCCTTCATTGCCCATGTTGTAATAAGCATTTGCAACTAGAAAATAATAATAATCTCTATTTTTCTCATTTTTATCTTCAGCTTTATTTAAATAATGAATCAGTTGTTTTGTTATAGTGTATTTATTTAATCTAATTTTATCTTTCTTATCAATGAAATGAGGAGTATATTTCAAATTGTAAAAAGGATTTTGGTCAAAGATATTTGTGTTGTCATTCCAATTTGGATAGGCCTGTTTCCAATATGGTTGATCAATTTTTTCAAAAGTATTAAGCGCTTTATTTAATTTGTTTTGTCTTATGTATTTTGTGCCTAATAAATCATAAAATTTAGGTATTTCATTTTTTATTACATCAAATTTAAAACTAGAAAACTTAGTTTTTTCTTCATTTTCTTTTTGGACACTTTCTATGATGTTTTGTACTTGCTCAGGTGAATATACAACATCTATGTAATCAAAATAGTCGGTAAAATAATTGCTTAAATAGTCTGTTTTTATCTTATTTTTTCCAGATTTCCAATACACAGTTTGATATCCATCATCATATTCTATTTCAGAAAGTTTAGAATATAACAAGGCTGCATCAGTTGTGTTGCCTAAATATTCCAATTCTTTTGCTATACTGAAAATAAATTTTCCATTGTTTTTATTTAAAATGATTGTTTCATATGTGTTTAAGGGGATAACAGCACTTCCATATGATTGATTAGCTATCAATGCCAGTGTTTTTAGTTGTTTAATTTGATTTTCTAATGCACTGTCTTTTACAGTTTTTTCAATTTCATTAATCAATATTAAACAGGAATTGTAATCTCTTGTTATAAATTGTAGATAGGATTTACAAGTTTCCCAAAAGATAGGATTGTTTACTTTCCTTAAATCAACTGTTGATATAAAATTCAATACTTGCTTGGCGTATATTCTGTCTTGTTCAGTTCGATTAAGAATTTTTTGAACAGAAGGTTCATTTTCTTCGTCCCAATTTTGGTTAGAAACAGATGGTTGAAACAAGGTGTAATAAGGTGTTAAAACAAAGTCTTCAATTTTATTGATTTCGCGCAACAATAAAAATGAAAGCCCTTCAGAAGCTGGGTTGTATTCATGTATTTTTTTTATATAGTTCAATGTTTTGTCGTATTTTTCAATGCCATACATTAAATATACATTAGCTTTCTCTTCGTTGTTTTTTGCAAATTTTAAAGTGTTCTCTAGTGGTATTTTTTTATTAAAATGTTGATGGCATACAAAACGTTTATCTATGGCATTAGCAAATACTTGTGCAAGTAAATAATTTGAATAAGAACTGTCTTTTTCTGATAAGCTCTTGAAATATAAACTCCAATAATAGAGTATGTCTTTTTTTGTTGTATTTTCAAATTCTTTCAAAAATAATGATTTAACTTTGTCATCTAATTGATTGTACCAAGCTAATCTAATAGCTAAAAAGGTGTATCGTTTTTTTAGCTCCTTGTTTTCCACTTTTTCTGAAAGATTTATAGCCTTATTCATTAGTTCAGTACGTTTTGGAATGGATAAATAACTTTTTCTTTCCCAAGGGTCTTCAAACCATGAATTATAATGCTCACAATTTTTGGCAAATCGCAAGTAGTTCAGTGCTTCTTTGTTTTTGTTTTTATATAAATATTGGATGAAAGCGTTTGGAGAAAGTTCATTCATTTCACTTTCTTCTAGTTGGTATATTGCTTCATTAATTTGCGTTGCCTTTACATTCCCATTGCAGTAATCAAACCAAAGCTGAATGTTAGGGTCAATATAATTATCAGCGAATTGGATTGGTTCAGGTCCAAATTGGGAAAATGAATTTGAAGAATAATTAAAATGAGAGAACGATTCAAATCCAAATGTTTTTGGATTAAAAATAGAAATTCTGGTGTCTTCACCATAAGGATAAAACCCACAAGAGTATATAGAATTACTTAGTGAAATCAGAATAAAAAGAAAATAGTTCCTCATACTTAAAATTATTTAATTGCTCTTCGTCCAAATGAAACAATGAAACAGTTGTATTTTTATCAAAATCAATGTATTTTTTTAACAATTCAATAGCAGTTTTGATTTTTTTTGCATCAATTTCTTCGTATTTTATTTTATCGCCAACACGAAGGTATTTATCATTGATTACTGTGTCTTTTGTTACGTAATACCATAGATTTTTTTCAGGTTTCAAAATGGATTTTAGTTGATTTGAGTTAGTGTATAAAACTCCTGAAAATTGTTCGTTGTGATATATTTGAGCCCATGAATAAACTGGTAAAGCTATGTCTAGGTGTTTAGGGTATTTTTCATTCACATTTAAATAGCTTTTTAGTTCTGACAAGTCAAGAATTGTGTTTTTTTCAGGATTGTCTAAAGGGTTAAGAAGGTTATAACACATTAACATGGTTTTGTCAACAGGAGGTACACCCATTTTATTGGGATATTTATATGGATACAAACGAAGAGTACAGCTGATTTGTTTTCCAGATAAGGTTTTTAATTTTTCAAGAAAATAAAAATAATTATCTTTTGTCTTTATTGTCCAATCGCAGTCCATTTGTAATTCATTAATTACGGCATTCACATCGAATTTTTCTGCACAATATTTAGAAATTAAAAAATGGATGTTATCTGTCAATTCGTCTAATTCTGCCTTTGTGGATTTTAAGAACACAATGTTTCTAATGTACACTGTTGGTACTACTTCTATTGTTTGATTAAAGTCTGAATAATTGCCCCACCAATTTGTTTTAGCTTCAGGATAATTTCCTCTTTCTTCGTTATAATTAACTTCAAAAAATTTTATATACAGTTTTTTTACCTTTAGAGAATCACATGTTCTTTTTTCAAATTCGCCAAAATAAGAGTCACTCTTCCAATAGTAAAAAGCATGTTCTATTTTCTCAATCTTGTGATGATTGCATGAGCAAACAATGCATAAAATAAAAGCAATAAAAGGAAGTAAATAACTGTATTTAGAAAGGAAAGATTTGTTATAATTTAAAAACATTTTATTCTTCTATTTTTCTTGATTGTATTGGGTTTATTTCTCAATTTTTTTGTAATGAAGTTGGGTTAGGCCTTTTTCAAAAGATTTTGCAGATACAAGTTCTAAAGTTAATTCGGGTCTGCCATCTTTGAAGAGTTTTGTTCCATCGCCAAGAAGTATTGGAATGATTGAGATGATGAGTTCGTCTATGAGTTTGTTTTTCAGAAGTTCATTGACAATTTCTGCACCGCCATCACAATAGATGTTTTTCCCTTCTTTAGATTTAAGATCTTGTATAAGTATTTTCAAATCCCCTGAATAGTATTTTAATGAGCCTTTATTAGGTTTAGGAGTCCTTGTAATGATGTAAGTGTCTTTGTCGGAATGGGGGTGGTCAAAACCCATGGATAGAACTTTCTCATAGGTTTTACGACCAACAATGACAGCATCTGTAGATTTTACAAATTCAAAATAGCCATAATCTTCTCCTTCTTTTTCAACGATGGAAAGAAAATCAAGGTTGTCATCTGGTTTGGCTATGTATCCATCTACACTCATTGCTATGTATAAAACTACTTTTCTACTCATTTTATTGTATGTTATTTATTCTTTCAAATTAAGAATTAAAATCATGATGTTTTTCACTTCTTAACTGCTTGTTTTTTGTTCTGATTTTACCAGTTCAAATAAAACCATTTAAAGTTCTTGTTTATTTATTTGGGT
>CAYVDH010000213.1:0-5384 GCA_964450355.1 uncultured Flavobacteriaceae bacterium | reverse complement strand
TCTGATCCTTATCAGTTTAGAGTTAAGTAGAAATTAGACAACGGTGAACTGTATTACGAAAAAGCCCTTGCCTGGGAAGGTGAGGGCTTTTTTGTGGTTAATGTGGTAAAATATATTTTCAAACTATTGGGGGATAAATGAATAGTTGTTATATTGCCACCGATTTCATTGCTAAAATTTTGTAAATACTGATGAAAGCCTGTACCTATCTCATCATCATTCAGGAACTATTAGGTCATAACGACTGTAAAACCACGGAACGTTTTACACATGTAAGCAAACGAAACATTCAAAGAGTGCAAAGTCCATTGGATTCGCTTAAGTAATCCCCACCTTTGGGTATTTGCGAAACTTTCTCAGTAACAATGGTTAATAATAAAACTTAAAAAATGAAAAAGACAAAAATTGACAAAACAGTATCGTCTAATTCAACAGATAAAAAAACTGTTCCTTCTTTTATCGAACATCAGTGTCTGTGCAAGGAGGAGAAATTATCTATTGACCTTCAGACTAGAATGCCATTCCAATTAACCGATTATATACCGATAGGTGATAAACCTCTAAAGTTTATTTGCATTAATCTGCACATTTTTCGAAATCAAGCAGAAACTAAAAATTTCAGCAAGAAAAATATTGGTGAGTTTAAACAAATGTTTGAATGGATAAATGAGATTTATACTAATCAAATGCAGCCTCCAAATTATTTACACATATGCAATTCAAATCCGGCTTTACAACAGCGACTTGATTCAAGAGTCCGATTTCTATTAAATAGAATAGAATTTTATAAAGACGATAATCTTGCAAATCAAGCAATAAACGAAGGATATTCATTGTTGCTGAATGCAATGTTGCAAAGGGATAGTTCGATGGATTCTCAACTGAATATTTTTATTACCGCTCCAGATACCAATCAATGGGCAGCTGGCTATACCCAATTTCCTTCAAGCAACCTAAATTTTAAGCAATACATACATTCATGGCACAAAATGCCTAGCCAAGCAAATTATAATACAGTTGGTTACGGTTGGGCGCAGCATTTTGCGCATGAGATAGGGCATGCATTGGGATTGCCACACACTTACGGAGGTGCAAATTGTAATGAAAGCGACCCATTCTATTTATATGATATACATGGATGCTTTCCAACGAAAGTATGCCCAATCCCTTCTTCAGCCCCAAATAATAATTTGATGGGAGGTAAAGAATCTTGGTCAATTTCTACTCTACAAATTGCAACCATCCATTATTCTTTGGACAAGTTGAGTGTAAAACAGTATACAGAAAATGTGTGTTGTCCAAAATGTGTTGCCTTTGGCGCAAGTATTGATAGACATAAATCACAAGGTGGGGAACATTTATTGCAATACACAAAAATTCTAGCAAATGAATCATCAGCGTTTGATGGAAAAGTATTTACTTGCCCAGTAGATGGAATCTATAATTTTAGTATGTCATTTCAAAAGGATTCTCTTGTTGATGGAGGAACATCAAAAAATGTCTGGGTGCATTTAATGGCTGATTGGGATATTATCGGAACAATAATGAGTGAGAAGGCGGATGCAAAAACCGATTGGTCACCCAGTTTAGAGCAGTTTGGAAGAAGGGATACTGTATCTGTTTCATTGAATATCAAATTAAAAAAGGGAGTCATAGTCAAAACAATTGTGAAAAGCGATAACGGGGACTTCCGAAATATTGTTGATGTTACATTTAGTGGCCATTTATTATGCCCATGTTGTTGTTAGATTCTCATCCCTGAAAGTAAACGCTGAGAAAAACGTACACACCCAACCGCCGCCAAAATCTAACTCGAAGCCAACGAAGGCGGCGGTAGCGGGAGTGCAACCATTATACGGAAGTTTAAAAGTTTAGCTCTCCGAATGAAGTTTAGTGCTTAAAATCCTCTTCATCGCAAACCCCCGTATACTTTATTAGTTTCAAACTCACACCAACAACACGAAAGGACAAAGCGATTAGTCTGATCCCTTTAAGTTTATGGTTCGGTAACAATTAGACAACGGTGAACTGTATTGCTAAAAAGCCCCTGCCGGAAATGGTGAGGGCTTTTTTGTGTGTTTGATGGGTTGTTATTTTTAGATTTTGGTGTATATTTGCAAATTGTGAGTTGTGTGGGTGTTGCCTTATTGGGGGGATATGGGCAATAAACATGAGTCTGAGCTTAAGATAACGGCAAGTTGGGAACAATGCCAACTTTGAGTGAATGAGCTAAACGAACATAGATTGAGAAAACTCACAAATAAATCAATGCATTTTGACAAATTTTCAGTAACTATTTTTTTAACTTTAACAAAAAAACAATGACGCATTCCGCCAAAAGTGTTCTCGTATTTGGTGTTTACCTAACCCTTGTTGGGGCAACACTCTTGATAATTCCTAATGTTTTCCTAACAGTAATCGGTGTGGAAAATACAAGTGAAGTGTGGATAAGATTATCCGGAATTTTATTAATGGCACTATCAGTTTATTATATAGTTGCTGCAAGACATAATCTTCCCATCATTTTCAAAGTTACCGCTTGTATTCGTTGTACGATTATCTTTTTCTTTTCTGCATTTGTTTATCTCCAAATGATGGAACCTGTCATGCTGATATTTGCCGCCATTGATTTTGCCGGTGCTACATGGACATACTTTGCTATGAAAAAAGAGGGTAGTTGGTAGGTAAAACGTGTAACTATAGTTTTTAGAGCTAACTGCAAACCGTCCACTAACAAGGGGTTTGCGAAACGGGAGTTCCATGCTTCGCTGTCACGTTTATGCAAAGTGGAAGTTCTGTTCTCCGAATGAAGTTCAGTGGTAAAAATCTCTGCCTTCGCACCCCCCCAAACATTACCTCCAAAACTTTTACAAACTTATTAATCAACGGACGTTCATTCAAACTTGCCATATTTCTCTTGTAATGACTTTACAATCAAATTGACGACTTTGTAGCGTTTATGGTTTGGTAGAAATTAAACAACGGTACGCTGTATTACCCAAAAAGCCCTTGCCGGAAATGGTGAGGGCTTTTTTGTGTTGGGTGGGGTATTTTTTTTCAAACTATTGGAGGGCAAATGAATAACTGTTATATTGCAACCGATTTCATTGCTAAACTTTTATAGGTACTTGCGCATCATTCAAGAATTGCTGGGTCATAAAGACGGTAAAATCACCGAATACTATAACTCAGGTAAGTAAAAAGGGGATGAGTAATGTGCAAAGCCCCTTAGATGTGTTGTGTAAAAACGAAAAAGTACTATAATCATGCGGAGATAACTAAGTTCGATGTCATTAAAAAGAAAAAAATGAAAAACACTCTCGTATTAATCATCATAATTATTTCATTAGGATTTTCGATTAATTGGATGATAAAAACCAATTACGAGAATGAACCAGTAATTGCTACTTTGGGATTAATAATCATACTAATCGGATATATTTCCTACCAAAAAAAATCAAACAAAAGTAGCATAAAAGGAAACTATAATACAGTTGACCAATCTATACAAAAATCAGGCAAAGCCGATACAAATAAAGAAAATGAATTAAAAATCGAGGGCGATAGAAATGAAATAAATCAAAAAAATTAAATCGTGTTTCAGACCCAGCAAATCGACTTAAATAAAGATGAGTTTGATAAACTTTTTGAGTTCTACAAAGACCATGAAGAACATTATGTTAGACAACGTGCTCATATACTATTATTGAGAGACAAAGGATTTGGAGTTTCAGCGATAAGTAATTCTCTTTGGTTAGAAGAAAATTACATTTCGCTTTACATCAAAGCTTGGTTTCATTTTGGGTTTGAAGGACTTCTATCTAATGAAACTGAAAATCTTTTCAATCGGATTAACGAAATTGAAACTCCCAAGCCAATTGAAATAGAACCATTCATAGATTGGTCAAAAGTATTTGCACAATTGAAGAAAAGTTCTAAGAAAATATACTCGTTCTTTGAAAAGATTATTTTGACCATTGCAACATTTTTCTTATCCGCCTTTTTATGGGTTGTTACTAAGATAAGAGTTGTTGATTTTAAGAAATTTTACATTCCATTTAATCAAAGCGTATCAAACACATTAAATATAAACAAAGACAGTAACAATAACATCGTTTTTCAAATGATAAATGTCTTTAATGGTGATAAGGAGGGTCCAACTGAAACTGAGAGTAAGGTTGCGTCGACCTTGGAAGAGACAAAGAAACAATTTTTGGAGATTTTCCAAAATCAAAAAGAGTATCTGAGTAACAGCCAAATGATTGCATTATTTCTTGCCTTAAATGATAAAGTCCAGCAAATAAAAGACAAAGAAAGGAGAAAAAGAATATTAGCAGTTTTGGCAACTGCTGCTGCAATGTATGTTTATTACAACACTACAATTAAAGGAGGATTAGTAATATTTACTTTTCTAAGCATGTCGATAACCATTTTCAATTTCGACTCTTGTAATAATGTTAAGAATAACCAAAATGGCGTTGAAGGAGAAAATTTAAGTTCAATTACATCTGATTCAATCCTTCAAATCCAAGAAAGAGAACAATTCGTAATTGATTCCTTGAAGCAAGGGGAAGAACAAAAAAGGATAATAGATTCATTAATTCGGCAACAAGAAATTGCAGATAGTCTGGCAAAGATTGAAATAATAGAAGAAGATGATAATTGTTATTACTTAGTAAAAAAGAATGATTATGTTTCAAGGCTAATCGAAGAAGACAACAATGACCATGAATCGGAAAATTATTTTGTTGCCCGTTACAACCAAGACAATAAGTATTTTTTAATTGTAAAAATTTATAGTGACATAAGAGAAGCTGCATTTCAAAGAAAACAACTTATTAGTCATGGTTTTAATAAAAGTAAAATTTTGGAAATTGAAGAAGATGAAGAGAGGAAGTTTGGATTGACTGTAGATGAATTTACTGAAACGAAATATGACGATGCAATTTCTTTAATTTATGGTTGGGAACAATTTTGTGATGACGGAAAATACAAATTGACAATTTACCATAATGGACTTTGTAAATTGAGATGAAAATGAAAACGACATCGAACAAAGCATACCCGTCAAGCTGCCCTAAGCGGGCAGTCTGCGGGTATGCAAAACGTTATGTGAAACCCTAAAACGACCGACAGTGCAACTATGAACCAACAGAAAAAAATGCCAACCACACATTTAGCATATTTGGTTTTGCCCAATACACAAGACAACGTACCGACCAGAATACTAACTTTACAAACTGACAAAAAAGAAAATAGCTAATGTTTGAACAGACCTTTAAGAATATAGACGACATACTGCACAAGGACGCCGGTTGTGGCAGTGAACTGGATTATGTAGAGCAGACTTCTTGGGTTTTGTTCCTCAAATATTTGGACGACTT
>CAYVDH010000212.1:0-5418 GCA_964450355.1 uncultured Flavobacteriaceae bacterium | reverse complement strand
ACAATATATTACTAGGATTTTTAGCAGAAGATGTTGATGGTGTCCCATTTTGAAAATTCCATAACCAACTCGAAATAGCATTGTTGGCAGTATCTGTGGTGTTGGTAAAGCTGACTCTAGCAGGAGTACAACCGCTAATTTTGCTAGCAGAAAAATTGATTTTTACAGTGTCTATTACATAAACAATGCTGTCAATAGTTTTATTAGCGTTACAACCAAAACTGTCTTTAACAAAAATAACAACATCTTTGTAGCCGGACGGTAGGGTGTATAATACCTTTAAGGATTTTGGACCATTGGAATACAAGGTGTTATTGACTAACCAATCCCTTCTTACTGATTTAGGAGTATTGTCGGTTAGAGTTACACTGTCATTAAATGAACATATAAGATTTTTACTTACTGAAACATTGACAGTAGGTACAGGTTTAGCTTTAATGAAATTTGTTTTAGTGATTGTACACGTTGAATTGTCAATAAATTTTAATCTGACAGCAATCGTGTAATTGCCTGATGTATTAAATAGTTGTGTGAATGTACTGTCAGAAGATGGTACCCAACCTGATCCTAAATTCCATTCAAAAGTAGTGTTAGATGGAGCATTGCTTACTTTAAATTTTACAATTTGAGGAACGCATATCACTGTGTCATCAGATGAGAGTTCAGCAATGCCACATTGAGAATAGCTGTTTAATGCATAAAAAAATGCCAAACAAAATATAATCAATATTTTAATAGTTCTTGCCAATTTAGCAAAATTAAATAAAATCGGTATGAATTGCAATTTTTTTATTAGGTTTGCAACAATTAATTAATAATCAATTCAAATGTATAGACACCTTTTTTTTATTTTAGTTGCTTCTCTTTTTCTTTTTTCTTGCAAAAACAATGATAATGGACAAAAAAACAGACTCTTAAAATTGTATGAACAAGCTTATACAAATCACGATTACCACACAGCAATTGTTCATTTAAACGAATTAGTTACCGTAGATTCTTCTAATATTGAAGATTATTACGATTCTCTTGCATTTTATTACCTTAAAAAAGTAGAGAATTTTTATGCGGGTAAAAAAATTGTAGAAAAAGGAATTGTGATGTTCCCAGATAACATTAAAATGCTCGAATACCAAAGTATTTTTAAGTCTGCCGATGGCAAGTTAGACGAAGCAAACACTCTGCTAGATAAAGCATATAAATTGTCAAATAAATACAGGTACTTATACATGAAAGCCACTCTATTGGTTCAAGGCAATGACATGAAAGTGGAAGAATTTACTCAATTGTTAAGAAAAATTTTAGATGACCCTAATTATAAAAAAGAATACGTAGAAGATCAAATTAGCACTGATTATCCTGAACAATTGGTTGATTTAAGAGCTAAAATTTATATAGACTTTGCCCAATTGTCTTTGCAATTGATGAAAGATAAACCAGGTTGCAACACCTACCTTGATAGCGCTTTAAGAATTCAACCTGATTTTCAAAAAGCTCTGTACATGAAAGAGCAACTAAAAAGCATCAAATAATCAAAAATTATTTGAATTTATATTCCTTTTCAAACCACTAAATTTAGTTCGTTTGATGGCGCTGTTTTGAAATAGTTGATTGAATGTTATTTCGTTTATGTTTTCCCATTCTGTTTTGTTTAGGTTTAATAATTCTTCACTAGGATAGTACCTGCTTTCTTGATGTGGTTTTGAAAATCTATTCCAAGGACAAACATCTTGACAAATGTCGCAACCAAATATCCAATCATTTAATTTCCCATTGAATTCATTAGGTATTTCATTTTTTAGTTCAATGGTTAAATAGGATAAGCATTTATTTGCCTCTAAAGTTTTATTAGGTAAAATAGCCTCCGTTGGGCAAGCATCAATACAGGCAGTACAGTTGCCACAATAATCTTTTATTGGTCCATCTGGCTCACATTCTAAATCCATTATCAGTTCTCCAATGAAATAAAATGACCCCGATGTTTTATTGATTAATAATCCATTTTTGCCTATCCAACCAACTCCACTTTTTTCTGCCCACACTCTTTCCATCACTGGAGCACTATCTACAAATACTCTTCCTTCTATATTCCCTAGTTGAGCTTTTAATTGTGAAAAAAACTGGTGAATTTTGTCTTTGAAAACGACATGATAATCTTCACCGTAGGCATATTTTGCAATTTGATAAGTGTCTTTTTTTTGAGTTTTAGAAGGGAAATAATTCATTAAAAGTGTAACAACCGTTTTAGCTCCGGGTTGTAGCAATTCAGGATTTATTCTCTTGTCGAAATGGTTATCTAAATAGTGCATTTCTCCATGATAACCAGACTTTAACCAGTTTTCTAGTTTTAATGCTTCTTGCTCTAGTTTTTGAACTTTTGAAATGCCACAGTACAAAAATCCATTGTCAAAGGCTATCTGTTTGACTATTTTGGAGTGTTCTGCAGCATTTTTCATTTTATTGAAGACTTACTACCTTAAAAACAGTTCTTCTGTTTTTGGATTTTCCTTCTGGAGTTTTATTGTCTGCTATCGGTTTAGTATCTCCATATCCTATGGCAGATAATCTGTTTTGATCGATTCCAGCTTTTATCAAATAATCTTTAACAGCCTTAGCTCTATTTTGAGATAAAGTTTTGTTTTTAGTTGGATCTCCAGTATTATCAGTATGTCCACCAATTTCGATTTTCATGAAAGGGAATTTTTTAAGCAACAACACAAGTTTGTCTAATTCCAATTTCGATTCTTGTTTTATATCGTATTTATCCACATCAAAGAACACATTGTTTAATACTATTTCTATGTCTTTGTCTGGTTTCTTTAGTGGGATTTCTAAAATAAATGGGTTTAAATTGTTGTGTTCTTTTAAACTAAAATTGGCTGAATAAAACAAATAATTTGTCTGATCAATAGTCAACATGTAATTGTTATTAGATTTTAAAACAATAAAAAATTCTCCTGTTTCCTTTTGGCTTTCAATATTGGCAATCACTTTTCCTGAACTTAAATCAGTTAATTCAATTTTAGCAACAATTTTTTCTAATGTTTTTGCATCGTAAACAAATCCTTTTACATAACTAACTGGGTCTGGTTTAAGTTGTGTAGGCATTTTAAATTTATAAATATCCAGATTGCCATATCCACCGCTTCTTTCGGAGCTTAAGTAACCGTATTCTCCTAGTCTGTCAACTACCAAACCTAATTCCAATTTATCTGTGTTAATTGGATAACCAAAATTAAAACAAGTGTCAAATTTGCCGTCTTCATTCATCTTTGCAACAAAAATATCGCCATCGCCTAAGCCCGGTTGACCAGTTGAGCTAAAATACAAAGTTTTATTATCATAGTGTATAAATGGGGCTTGTTCCTCACCTGAGGTGTTTATTTTAGGGCCTAAATTTACAGGTGGTTGAAACCTGCCATCCTTTAAAATGGTTTTCCAAATGTCTGCACCTCCAAATCCACCTGGTCTTTCGCTCGAGAAATAAAGAGTTAACCCATCAGGACTAATGCTTGGTTGACTTTCCCAGCCTCCACTATTGATTGGCGGGCCTAAATTAACAGGATTGCTCCATTGTCCATTGTTATAACTCGAAAAATACAAATCATGCCCTCCTTGGCCAATAGGCAAGCCATTGTTTCCAATTCTGTCTTTGGCAGAAAAAAAGATGAATTTCCCATCAGCGCTAATTGATATAGTGCCCTCATTGTCATTGGTGTTAACAGGTTCAGGTAGTTTTATTGAAGGTAACCACGTGCTGTCTTTTGCTTGCGATCTGTAAAAATCTTCATATGGCCTTTTCGGATTGTCAATGTTCATTCTTGTAAAATAAAAATATTGACCATCAAGAGTTAATCCAGGCCAATATTCTCCGTGTTTAGAATTGACAGAAGGACCTAAATTAATAGGGTTGTACTCAATTTTGTTGTTTATCAACAGTTTCATTTTGTCTAAATTTGCTACTATTTTTTTAGCATCATCTTCGTATGATTTAGTTTTTTTAATGGGCGACTCTATGTATTTATTTAAAGACAATTTTGCATCATCAAACAAGTATAATTTGGTTTCGCACTTGCCTAAAAAATAATAATTAGCCATGGCTTCAGGCTCCAATGATATCAGTTTTTTATAGGATTTGTATGATTCACTAAATAAAGTCATTTCATATTCAATAGCCGCTTTGTATTGCCAAGCTTTAAGCGAATTGCTATCTTTTTTTAATCCTTTTTTACATAAATCTAATGCTTTTTGTTTGTCTGCATCTGGTTTCATTAGCTCAAGATATGCCTCTTCAGCGTACTTGTCAGCTGGGCTCTCAGGTGTTTTTGGGTTTTTATTTTGTGCAGCTGCACATGAAATTAAAACGAATGTAACCGAAAAGAGAACTATTTTTTTTATCATATGTATGTATAACATTTCTGTTGCAAATTTATTGTATATCAGGCAAAATTCCTGCCGTTCTTTTCCCCATTTCAATTACTGCAATGTTTTCGAGTTTCCCGTTATTGATTTCAAACTTAACCATGGTTCGCATAATATGAAATCCATGCCTGCCTGCTGCTCCCGGATTAATATGGATTAGGTTGTTTAATTTAGGGTCTCTCATTACTTTTAGTATATGACTGTGTCCACAAATGAATAAATCAGGTGGGTTGTTTTTTAAATCATGAATAATTTTAGGGTTGTATTTGCCCGGGTAGCCTCCAATATGGGTCATCCATATTTTTAAACCATCCATATTGAAACGATTATGTAATGGAAAAATTGTTCTTATTTCTTGTCCATCTACATTGCCCCATACCGACCTAATAGTTTTGCCTGTTTTCTCCATCAAATGAATTAAATCCATATTCCCCCAATCGCCAGCGTGCCATAATTCATCAGCTTCATCAAAGTGTTTGATGATGTCTTGTTCAACACAAGAATGCGTGTCACTTAATAATAATATTTTTTTATTCAATTGATTCTGCGAATTAAATCATTAATTTGCATTTTTTTATTTTAAAACATGCTAAATATTACTACGATCATCATCATCATTACTTGTATAACCAGTTACATGGCATTAAACAACAGGACTATGATGTATAAATGGCTTTTTGTTCCTGTTGATATAAATCAAAAAAAACAACATTGGCGTTGGTTGTCACATGGTTTTATCCATATGGATTACATGCACTTAATAGTCAATATGTTTACTTTGTTTTTCTTTGGACCATATTTAGAAAACTATTTAGTGAATAAATTCAATGTGATTGGTGTAATTATTTTTGTTTTATTTTATTTATTGGCCATTGTTGTTAGTAGTATTTATTCATATTACAAACATCAAAAAAACTATTCTTATTCGTCTTTATGTGTATTTTTAGCCATTGCGGCTGTTTTATTTTCATATGTTATTTTAAATCCTAATGGGAAATT
>CAYVDH010000211.1:0-5436 GCA_964450355.1 uncultured Flavobacteriaceae bacterium | reverse complement strand
CGAAAGTAATCAATTTTTTTAATACAAATTATTTTATCTTAATTATTTTTTCTAATAAAGTACCGTATTCAGATGAAATGTATAAATAAAACACACCTTCACTGTAATTTTCTAAATTCAAAACTGAAGCATTCGTATCATGTATATTATAATTAACTAATAATTTACCTTGAGCATCATATAACTTTACATTTAACACATTTGTGAAATTTGCTAAATTAATATTCACTAATGAGTTTGTTGGATTAGGACTTATTACAATTTGATTTTTATTGTTGTTATTACAAGTCAACACTCGAATGACATCAGATTCAATGAAAGTACCATCAAATTTCTTTTCAATAATTTTATATAAAATTAATTGGCTTGAAATATCTGAATTTTCAACATATTCAAAAGCATTTATTTGATTGTTAATTACTGGTATTGTATTAACTAAAACCCATGTTTTTCCATTATCAATACTTCTAAGAACTGTGTAATTTTTAACTTGACTTTTAATTTCTACACTCCATTTTACTTGTATTTTATTGTTTTCGCATCCAGCTTTTAAGCTAATAAAATTGATTGGCAAAACAGCTAGTTGATTACAAAAATAACACATATTAGATACATCGGCAGGTGTGCCACAAATTGGAGTAATTACATCACAACCTGTCACTTTTATTGTATCATACAAAGTTGTTACAAATGCAATTGAATCATTAATGCTATTATTATCTATAGCAGGGTAACCTGGATTTGAATAAGCAAACCATATTCCACTAGTATCTTGAATTGCTGTTCTTGTTGAGCCAGTTGTGAAGCTATTTAAAATACTTGGATAGGTATTGGCACATGCCGAACTCACACTTCTTAAATACTTTCTTGGTATTCTTTGATAACCTTCTCCAATATTCCATAAAATTTCGGTATTAGATCTTGTTCCATTATCGTGATGATAAAAACGTATTCTTAGAATTTTAAATGGTTGAGAACATCCACCTGTTGTTCTACAAGTTGTTGGTAAATTATAGGTGACATAAGAAAATGGGTTTCTACCACTTCTGTTATAGTTTTCTCCTACATAAGACATAGAGTCAATATGTGTTCCTAAATACAAAGCTGATGCATCCCATCTTACCCCACCACCAAGTTTAAATTGAATTTTATTGACATGACCAGGAACCAATAACCATCCATCTTGTTGTGCTTGTTCTCTAGAGCCAACACCTTGTTTTATTGGTCTAAAACCATTTCCATCTACATCAGTGATGTTGGCATCAGAAGTCAATCCTAAAGTGGGCAAATAAAGAGATGCATTTGCATTTCGAGGATGGGCAGGTAAACAATTAGGACAAGTTCCTGAATTATTTAACACGGGGAAACCATATTGATAAGGCAAATTGACATCGTTTGCAGTTGCAGCAATAGCGCTATCAGTTTCCCAATATTGAGTAAATAAATTACCCGTAGTATCATTGTACTCCCTTTTTGTTATTTGATATGGTTGAACTCCACAAACGGGTCTGTATTGAGTAGGCACTGTATCAACAATTGAACATGCTATGTTTTGAGGCGGACAATAAACACATGAAGCACCTACAATAATTTCTTCGCATATAGTTTGATCTAAAGCATAGAAATTTCCATTGGCATCAAATAAATCACCATCAGCATCTCTATATACACATTTAGTGTTTAAATCTTTTAAGGTAGATGGTTTATTTCCATCTGTATGTGTAGAAGCTGCGGTAGTCCCTACTGATTGAATGTATTCCGTTGGGATAACCTGCCAACCAAATCCAATGTTCCACATCATTCTTGCATCAATAAATTGATGGGCATCATAACAATAAATTCTGGCTCTTAACAATCGGTAACCACAACCCAGTGAAGTTAGAGCATTATTAGGGTCAGAGTTAACATTGTATTCGTAATTGATATCTGTTTCTGATCCACTTGGGGCTCTATAATCTCCCATATTTGTTTTTGGGCTTCCTACACTGTAAGACTCACCAATTAATTCCAAATCAGTAACACTAGAACCCAAATAAAGGGCAGTAGCATCCAAACGGATAGGATTATTGATTCTTAATTCGAAGCATGTGGCATTTGGCGGAACAATGATCCATGCATCCATTTGAACTTGTTCAGATTTTGTTCCTCCCAAGCCATAAGCTCTTGTTAATGGTGTTCCATCTCTTAAGCCAAAAAAGCTAAAATTGGTATGGGTTGCACTTTGACCAGTTAATGGTCCAGAAGTAATAGTACCAGCTGCTCCATTGACATGCAAAGGCAAACTATTGACATCGGTATTTGAGAAAGGAAATTTTAATCCACTTATTGAAGAAACAGGGGAAGAATTTCTTGTGGCTGGATAGTTTAACGTATAAGGAGGTGTTGTAAATTGAGACCATACTTGAGTGGTGACTCTCCCATCACCCACTGGCGCTTTGCCTCTAACTTTCACTGCCGTTAAAGGACAATTTTTGGTACAATTTCCTGTAACATCGCTGTCTGCCACATCTATCAATCCATCAAAATCATTGTCAATATTATCGCCACAAACCTCGGGTTTTTCTTGACAATTGCAACCATTTGGTTCACTACATAACCCAGCTAAATTAGCTACAATGGTACCAGTGCCATCTGCAACAAATATTTCGTAATTTTCATCAGGTTTTGAATAAAAGTCGAAAGTAGCAGTTGTAATTCCATCGTCAACTATTGATGAAGTTGGAGAAAGGGGCATTGCAATTGGAGCTCCAGTATTATCATATATACCATACGCTGAATCAATGGTGAAGCCAGTTAAAGTACCACTAGTTACTACAGCAGTTTCTTTAAATAAAGTAACACTTCTATAGTTTGCTGGGTTTGCATAAATATTTCCTGGTTTATCGCATTGGCAAGGGTCAATTAAATCAACCTCTACTTCGCAAGGATCTGCTGAGATTGTTGCAGCACAAGTAGGACCTGTAGTAGGTGCAGGCTGACCTGTGCAATTGTCTAATTCTGTAATTTTAAAATTTAAAGCCAAATTAGCTGTTGTGGTTAAATCTATAACGGTTGTTGGTTTAGAACTTCCATTGGCTTGCCATATTGTACTGTTCTCATCTAACAAACCATACCTTATGATAGAATTGGTTTCTGAAAAAGTAGGCAAAGACATACTAGTTGGACTTGCTGCAGGATATAAGTTGGCAGATGGAACAGTTTGATAACTACTACCAATATCCCATTGAACAACAGAACTACTTTGAGCATCTGCATCATGGTGATAATATCTTACCCTTAATAATTTAAATCCAGAACCCACCAATGGCTCATCTCCTTTCAAGCAATACGAGCCAATTGAAGTAACTGATGTAACACCTGATGGCATAGAATGATTATTGAACACCAAGACAGGAGTACTGTCTTGTTCAATGATATAAAAACCACTTGAATTTGCATTGCTAGCTGGCTTTCTAAAGTTTATACAATTGATATAATTTGGCACAGCCAACCAGCCATCTTGTTGTACATTTTCCCTACCTGTCACACCAGAATTAATTGGCAATAAAGATGAACCTCCATCATCAACTCCAATAGTTTGTATTGCGGTATTATTTGCATTTGTAGGTGATGTAGATGTTCCAAAAGTAGGTAATCCAAATATATCAATAGGGCCATAAAAACTTCCAGAATCTGTCCCTAATTGTGGTGGCGCAAACCATTGAATATCTGACCCTATATCATCTGTATTATACCAACACCTATTTAAGAAATAAGGCGTAGTACTAGCACTACTGTATCCTTCTACTTTTACTGGTGTAATTCCGCAAGAAAAGACAGGATTGCAATTGCCATTGGCCCTTACATTGGTTTCTAAAACATTAATAGATTCACAAAATCTAGGATCCAAAGCAAATGCGCTTCCAACAGAGCTATTGGTATTACGAGCATACACATCACCTTTAGCATCTTGGTAAGCTAATCTACTTCTAGAATATTGCATTACTGTAGGTATATTATCATCTAACAAGGGGTTAGAAACAGGTTGCATATATTCATATGGAATTACTACAAAACCATCTCCAATATTCCATAGGACATTTGAATTTGAAGTAATTTTAGGATCATGGTGGTAAAATCTAATTCTTAAAACCTTCCATCCACAATTTCCAATTGTCATTAAATTTGTAGGGAGTATATAAGTTGTGTCTAAAAAATTAGAACTATTTGCATAATGTTTTTCTCCTACAAATGTTAAATTACTTAAATCTCTACCCGCATATAAGGCAGAAGATTCTCTGAATAAATTATTTGAACCCCCTATTCGAAATCCTATGCAAGTTAAACCTGGAGGAATCATGAGCCATCCATCTTGTTGACCATTTTCTCTACCAACAAAGTTAGTAGGACTTCCCGGGAAAGGATTCAACAATGTAGAGTTATCCTTAAATCCTAAATTAGGATCTACTAAAATTCCACTATCGGTAGGTGAAAATGGATGAGCTGGTAAGCCAAATGCATCTGTAATTCTAAATGCTGAAGACCAAGAAGATTGTATAGCAGGTGGTGCGTTTTCAGAAGAATCTCCAATATCATCAGTACCATACCATAATTGATTATACAAATATCCTTTAGTTACAGGTCGTTTCCCTACTACTTCTACTAAATTTAAAGGGCATTGAAATGCTGCTGCACTTGATACTGGCAAGGCATAAGGACATACTGCAGCGCAAACCGTGTCTATTTTAATGTTGTCTAAGCCCCAATTGTCTGTACCAGAGGTAGGCGAATTATGTAAAAATTCTAATGTAGCAGAATTGGGTCCAGTATAAGGAATACTAATTTTTATTTGACGACTAATTAAAGTTAAGCCAGTTGGTGTAACTCCTGTTGAGAAATTACTTATCGATGAACCATTTTGAGATGTTGCAGTTATTGAAGCAGTTCCAGTTGGATTACTAAAAATAGCATAAATTGTCCCATTCAAACTTACACTTAAATCACTAACACTTGCCCCAGTTGTTCCTCCATTATTACTTGCATACAAATCAAAATATAAATCTACTTGGTTTGAAACTGGTGTATTGGATAACCCATTAATAGTTTGACTTAAAGATTGTGTTGAGTTATCTGTTGTAACTAAAATTATTCCACCAAAAGAACCTGAACGTACCCAAGTGCCTGTGCCAGGAGTTATGGTCCAACCAGAGGAGTTAGTACTAAATGCACCATTAGTTACAGAATTGCATATTTGAGAATATGCATTTAGAAAGGAAACAAGCAAAAAGATTAAAAGTGTGTTTTTTTTCATGAATTTATTGTTAAAATTTATTAAAAAACCCCTCCAAAAACAATTCCAAGAATTATGAAAAATGCCTATATTTTATATTTGACTTATTATATTTAACAAAACATAATTTTTATTTGAATAAACTCAGATTTGCAATAATAGGCTGC
>CAYVDH010000210.1:0-5489 GCA_964450355.1 uncultured Flavobacteriaceae bacterium | reverse complement strand
TAAATGCACAAGCTACTCACATCGTTGGTGGAGAGTTAAATTATTCATACAAAGGCAATAACAAATTCAGAGTGGTTTTAAAATTATACATTGATTGTGTCAATGGACTACCCGGTGCCATTGCTCAAGACATCACTGCAAGGATTGGTGTTTTTTCAAAAAAAAACGATAGTTTGTTAAATTCCTTGTGTTTTGAAATTAAAAGAAAAAATCCAATCAGGGTATCAAAAACAAACTACAATTGCATTAAAATTTCTCCAAATGCCTGTGTTGATGCATATGAATACGATACAATAATAACTTTACCCAAACGCGATGGAGGTTATATTTTGTCTTTTCAAAGGTGTTGTAGAAACAATACCATTCTTAATCTAGTAAATCCTGAAAGTACTGGAGAAAATTTATGGACTGTAATCAATGATTTTGATTCAATTGGTATCAATAATAGCGCATATTTCAAAAATTTACCAGCTAATTTTCTATGCACCAATGCACCTTTGATATTTGATCATTCGGCAACAGATGAAGATGGTGATAGTTTAGTTTATGATTTTTTTCATCCATATACAGGCGGTAATACCAATGATCCTCGACCTATTTTTAATAATTTTGAACCACCACCTTTCAGTCAAGTAGTATTTTCTGGCTCTTACACTTTTTTTGATGCTATTAACTCTAGTCCAAACGTCAGCATCAATAGAAATACAGGATTGTTAAAAATTACTCCTACAATTCAAGGACAATTTGTAGTAGGCATTGTTGTTAGGGAATACAGAAAAGGTAAATTGATTGGTTTCACTCAAAGAGATTACCAATTCAACGTACAAAACTGTGTTTTTGAGACCACTTCAGCATTTACCACTCCAGATATCAATTGTGATAAAAGAGTAATATTCAACAACACAAGCCAAAATGCTACAAAATTCTATTGGGATTTTGGCGATTCTTCGGTCAATAACGATACCTCTAATTTACAAATTGGAACTTATACTTATCCCAAAATTGGTAATTATACTGTCAAATTAATTGCTTCTAATGGAAATTGCGCTGATACCATTTTTAAAACCATCACCATTTACGATAAAATTTATTTCAATTTGCCCAAAGATACATTGTTATGTAGAAACGAAAAATTAACCATTAGCCCTGATACATTTTACAGCTTATCCAATTACGAATGGTCAAATGGTTCAAAAGATTCTTTTATAAAAGTGAATTCTCCAGGGATGTATTGGTTAAAATTACAAAGGATTAACTGCATTGCCTATGATACCATGTTAGTTCAATACGATACAACTAAAATCGAGTTATTAACTGATAGCTTAATTTGTGACATAAAAACCATGAAATACAGTGGGAAAGTTTTTGTCCAAGGGATTTATAATAGCATTTATTGGAGTTCCGATCCAAATCAAGTGCCTAATCAATTCAAAGGAAATTCGCTTTACATCAATAAAGATGGTTGGTTTAAAATAGAAGGTCTTAATTCCAATAATTGTCTTTATCAGGAAGAAGTAAGTACAAATAAAAGACCTAGTAACATTGAATTTAAGTTGTACAATGTATTTACCCCCAATGGTGATGGATTAAATGATGTGTACCCCGAATGGAATCCTAATTATTTGTACGAACTTCAAGTATTTAATCGATGGGGAATTGAAGTATATAAAGGAGAAAACACACCTTGGACAGGTGAAAATTACCCTGGAGGGGTTTATTATTACTTAATCAAAATTAAGACCTGTAGTATAGAAGAATCATACAATGGAGTCGTCCATTTAATTAAATAACTGCATATCTAAAATTGGATATAACAATCAAATAATTTTTTGTTAAAATAAACTTTTTCTTTGCTGTCTTTTTGTAAAATGATTACCCCCATTTTTTCTAAATGAAATAAATATGCTGAAGCACTGTGCCTATGACAATTGGTGTGTCTAATGATGTCTTTAATTCGCAAATAAGGTTGTTCTATGATGGCATTTAATAATCCAACATGGTTCATTTTGTATAGGTTATACTTGCTTAATAATTCCCAATAAAATTCATACAATTGATTTAGTTCAATGAGTTGGTTCAACAACACTTCAGCTGATTTTTCAATGATTTTCAATACTTGCAAAGTCAGTTCTTGTGAAAACCCATGGTGTTTAACTTCCTTCAGTAAGTCCATCAATTGTTTATTGTTTTTTTGAAAGAAATAGCCAATTGGTAGGATGTCAGCTTGGCAATGACCTAATTGAACTAGCCACTGATTTAAAAATTTAATGCCTGCAAAATGATTTAATTTCGAATAAGGTTGAATCACCAATAATTGAGCAA
Organism: uncultured Flavobacteriaceae bacterium; assembly: GCA_964450355.1. GTDB lineage: Bacteria > Bacteroidota > Bacteroidia > NS11-12g > UBA955 > CAYVDH01. The sequence goes on along the minus strand of CAYVDH010000210.1, from coordinate 3,167 downwards.
AAAGTGAGGAAGCATACAACATTGAATCACAATCATATTCGTTGTAAATAGAACTATTCCATTGTTTGATTTTATTCATATTTGCAACATGAATGGTTTTAATTTCCAAAGTAGGATTGAATTCTTTTTTCAATAATTCGAGCTCATTGTAGTTTTGATTAAAAAGTGGACAAATGCTTAAGTGATTTAACTCCTTATTAGTTAGTTCTTTGTTTTGATTTAAAAATACAGAATTTAAAACGTTGTCATTCAATTTAAAATTTGAGTTTTGAAATTCAAATAGCCTTTGATAGGAAATAGAATATCCATCCAATTCAATATCGCTTTTAACTTGTGCTAATTTTAAACTTTTACGACATAATAGATAAATTTTGTTCGAGGAAATTAAAAAACCATTCAAAAGTGAAATTGATTTCCAAGTATCAATACACTGCTTTAAAATGACTGGAGTTTCAATAATTTTTATTTCATGATTATTTTTCATTTTTTTAATGTTGTGTATATTTTATTTAAATTTATCGACACAAAACTACAAAATAATAATAATTTAATACCAAAATGTATCATACTATTTTTTCTTAACTTTTTCTTAACTTGATTTGCAATCAAATAAAATATGTCAAATTCTAAATCAATAATCAAAGAAGAAATGGGAAAAAAAACTAAACAAATTACAGAGTATTTTGGAGAAAACATTTTTGGACCACAAGCGATGGCCGAATTTGTAAGCAAGGAAGCCATTAAAGCAGTGAATGAATCACGCAATACTGGCAAACAAATGGACATCAAAATGGCAGATCAAATAGCTGAAGGGATGAAAAATTGGGCGATGTCTAAAGGTGCAACTCATTACACACACTGGTTTCAGCCATTAAGAGGTTCAACAGCAGAAAAACACGATGCCTTTTTTGAACCTACAGGTTTAGATACTGGAATTGAAAAATTTTCTGGAAAAACCTTGGTTCAACAAGAGCCAGATGCCAGCAGTTTTCCAAATGGAGGCATAAGAAACACATTCGAAGCAAGAGGTTACAGCGCTTGGGATCCATCCTCTCCAGCATTCATCATGGAAAAATCAAGTGGTAAAACATTGTGTATTCCTACCATTTTTGTTGCCTATACTGGCGAAGCTTTAGATTACAAAGCGCCATTGATTAAATCAACAAATTTTTTGACCAAAATAGCTACCGATGTTTGTCAGTATTTCGACCCGAAAGTAAGCAATACCAAAGTTTCTCTTGGTATTGAACAAGAGTATTTCTTAGTGGATGCGGATTTATACAATGCACGTCCTGACCTCGTATTTGCAGGAAGAACATTGATAGGCAACATGCCAGCCAAAGGGCAACAATTAGAAGACCACTATTTTGGAAGCATTCCTGATAGAGTGTATAATTACATGACTGAATTTGAAAAAGAAGCTCTAAAATTAGGTATTCCTCTAAAAACTCGTCACAATGAAGTAGCACCTGGACAGTACGAATGTGCTCCCATGTTTGAAGAGGCTGATATCGCCATCGATCACAATTCATTGTTAATGGATGTCATGCAAAACATTGCAAGCAAACACAATTTAAAAGTATTGTGGCACGAGAAACCATTTAAAGGAGTCAATGGTTCAGGAAAACACAACAACTGGTCTATGGTAACAGATACAGGTGTAAACCTTTTATCACCAGGTCACAGTCCTTCAGATAACATTCAGTTTTTGACCTTTTTTATCAATACCATCAAAGCGGTACACGATCATGCCGATTTATTGAGAGCAAGTATTGCCACAGCTGCCAACGATCACAGATTAGGAGCCAACGAAGCCCCACCAGCCATCATGTCAATTTTTATTGGTTCAACACTAACTGAGGTTTTAAATAAATTTGAAGGAGCAAAAACATCGGCTAAACCAGGAAGAGTTAGCGAAAAATCCATCAATGTGTATCGTATTCCAGAAATATTATTAGACAATACAGACAGAAACAGAACGTCACCATTTGCTTTTACTGGAAATAAATTCGAATTCAGAGCTGTTGGTTCAGGCGATCATTGCGCCAATGCCATCATTGTATTAAATAGCATAGTGGCTAACCAATTAGTAAACTTTAAAAATGAAGTTGATGCTTTGATGAAAAAGAAAGTGAACAAAATTGAAGCGATTGAAAAAGTATTAAAAGCGTATTCAAAAGAATCAAGAAAAATATTATTTGAAGGCAATGGATATGGCGAAGAATGGGTGAAAGAAGCAGCTAAAAGAGGTTTGAGCAACATCAAAACTACTCCTTATGCTTTAGATGCATACAAATCGAAAAAATCACACGATTTATTCATCAACAATGGCATTTTCACTTCAAAAGAATTGGAAGCAAGAACCGAAATTAAATTTGAAAACTATTTATTAAAAATTCAAATTGAAGGCAGAATTCTTGGTGAATTAGCTAAAAATTATGTGATACCATCGGCTGTGCAATACCAAAAACATTTGATTGAAACCATCGAAGGATTATCAAGAATTGGACACGCTAAAAACACGACCAAAGCCTTAAATGAAATAGCTAAAGAATTGTCCATCCACATCAATGCCATTTGGGAAAACAACGCAAAAATGACTGAAGAGAGGAAAAAAGCAAACAACATGGCACATGTAGATAAAAAAGCAAAAGCGTATTGTGATAAAGTGAAAATATATTTTGATAAAATACGTGAAAGTGCAGATAAAATAGAAGAATTAATAGATAACGATGCTTGGAAATTACCTAAGTACAGTGATTTGTTATTTTTAAAATAATTGTAACCGATAAAAATGAAAAAGAAGGTCAATACAGTTTGGCCTTTTTTTATGGGTTCTAATTGCCATTTATTTTTTTATTTATTGGGCAGCATTTCCTCGCCCTTTTGGGTCCGCTTCGCTACCGTGCTTTGCACTCTCGGGCTGCGCTGTCGCCTGAGTAATAGACAATTTTATCTATGTCATATTTATTACACATTTCTTATAATTTAAAATTATAGGCTTTTAAACAATAAATATTAGTTAAAGTTTTATAGATTTTAAACCCAGATTCCGCATTAGGTTTAGTTATGAACCGAGCTTGCGAGCTAATGAATGCAATAATGTTAAATCATATTCATGAATAAAATAAAAAAGGCTCCACCAAAGGCGGACATAGAATAAAATC
>CAYVDH010000209.1:0-5496 GCA_964450355.1 uncultured Flavobacteriaceae bacterium | reverse complement strand
AATAAGCCACTTATAACAAATTTTTACTACATTCTGATTTCTTCGTTTTACAATCTACAATCTACAATCTAAAATCCCCAGCTTACTTCACCCCAATGGCTTTGTATATTTGGTCTTGAATGCGGGTACGGTAATTGCCACTTATAAGTTCTTTATTTTCCTCGTTAGGAAATGTGCGGTTACTTAAAAACACATACACCAAATTGTATTTAGGATCAGCCCACACACAGGTGCCAGTAAATCCTGTATGTCCAAACATTAAATCACTGCCAAGTGTACTGGCAGGACTGGTCTTGCCGCTGAAATCTGGTTTGTCGAATCCCAATCCTCTGCGGCTGTATTTGCTGTGGTATTTAGTAAACTCTATAATGGTTGTTTCTTTTAAATACCTTTTCCCCTTGTACATCCCTTTGTAGTTAAGCATTTCCATGATACATGCTAAACTATAAGCATCGGAAAACAAACCAGCATGTCCACTAATGCCACCCAACATGGCGGCTGCTGGGTCGTGCACATGCCCTTTGATGATTTGTCTGCGAAAAATTAAATCGTTTTGAGTTGGGGCTATTTCTGCTTTAGTCAATCCATTGGCAAGTGGGAGATAGGTAATTCTATTTAAATTCATTGGAGAATAAAATTCATCATAAACAAATACATCCAATGGTTTTTTTGAAATGGTTTCTACTACTTTTTGCATCAATATCATGCCTAAGTCACTGTATCTATAGGTCCTTGATTCCAATTCACTTTCTAGTATTTCTTTATATACAGAATCTTTTAATCCACTCAGTTCATACATGTCATCGCAAATCAATACAGTGTGATTGCTGTCAATTTTTTGAGTGTAACAATGTTCAAAATTAGGAAGTGTTGCTTTGTAAAATGGTATCCAAGCTGTAAGTCCAGCTTGGTGCATCAATACATCTTTTATAATTAAGTTTTGCTTGTTTGTGCCTTTGGTTTCAGGTAGATAATCACCTAATTTTTTATTTAAACTGAGTTTGCCTTCATCAAAAAGTTTCATTACTGAAATTGTAGTGCTTGCTACTTTAGTGACACTAGCAATGTCGTACACTGTGTAGGGTTCAACCTTGGCTTTGTTTTCATAGGTTAAATAGCCAAAGCATTTGTCATAATAAACTTTATTGTTCTTAGTAACCAATATTCGGCAACCTGGAGCTGCTTTGTTTTTTAATATTTGATTGGCAATGTCATCTATTGGTAACAACAATGTCGTGTCAATTCCATCAGTATTAGGCTTGAAACTAGGAAGTTTTGGAGTAGCGTTTATTTGTCCAAATTGAATTTTTACAGGAACAGTCCCTTTTTCTTTTATTTTGTCGTATATTAAATTTATCGCAGCAATATGAAAGGCTTCTGAATCCTCATAAGCAGCAATTATAGCTGCATTTTTTTTGATGTTTTGTAAGGCATAAGGACTGCAAAATCCAATGACTATTACTTTGTGTTTTAGTTGCAACTGGTTAATCAAATTGTATTCACTCTGACTTATTCCATTTGTGAGTTGATTCCATGCTTTGGGTTGGTGTATGCTCACAATCACAGTAGTGCCAACAGTGATTTTTTTCTGAACGTTTTGAATCACTTTAGCTGATGCATTTTTAGACAATTGAATGGATGTAACATTGTTTTCACTCAATTTTTTTGTGTATGAATTTGGAATGTTATCACCTATGGTTAATGCAATCACTTTACTGGTTTTTGTTAAAGGTAAAATTTTTAAAGGGTCATTTGCTTTGCTAACGGTGTTGTTCGCCACTTGCTTAAATAATTCAAGATTTTCATCGCCTTTTAAATCGTTTTCTAAATTTTTTAAATCAATTGCTTGATATTGACTCAAACCAACATATTCTTTCCATTTTAATATTTTCAAAACCTTAGCATCCAATTCCTTTTCAGATAGCTTGCCTGATAAAATTTGTTCTTTGATGATTTGATGAGCTAAGGGTACATTTTCGCTGAATAATAAAATGTCATTTCCTGCTTTGTATGCTTCTAAGTCAATGTAACCAGGAGCAAAATTTTTACTAGCACCTTTCATGTTCAGGGCATCAGTAAATACTAGCCCATTGAATCCCATTTCTTGTTTCAATAAGGTATCAATGGTGTATTTAGATAAAGAAGAAGGTCTTTTGCTGTAGCGTTCAAGCTGAGGGTATTGTATGTGAGCAACCATGACACTTGGAACACCATTTTTGATTAAATATTGAAAAGGGTATAATTCCATGGAGTCAAGTTCTTTTTTATTTTTGTTCACTACAGGCATATCCAAATGCGAGTCGGTGTGAACATCGCCATGACCAGGAAAATGTTTAGCGCACGATAAAATGTTTTCACTCATCAATCCATTTGAAAATGCAGAAGCCAATCGAGCTACACGGTATTTGTTATCCCCAAATGAACGGAAACCAATGATGGGGTTTTTGGGGTTGTTATTGATGTCCACCACTGGAGCAAAGTTGATGTGTATGCCTATACGTTTAAATTGCCTTGCCTGAGCGGCTGCAATTTGAAACACCAAGGAGTCGGAGTTTAAAGCGCCAAGGGTGATGGCATAAGGAAATTTTTGAGTGTTTTGTAAACGCATTGCCAAGCCCCATTCTCCATCAATTCCTATCATCATAGGAGTCTTAGAAAGCGATTGGTAATAATTGGTTAAATAAGCTTGTTTTAAAGCATCGTTTTGAAAAAAAATAAGTCCACCTATGTGGTAATTCAAAATTAGATTTTCTATCTCTGCAGTATGCGAAGCTTCTTTGTTTGAATAAGCTGCAACCATAAATAATTGACCAATTTTTTGGTCGAGGCTCATGGATTTTATTTGTTGTTCATGCCAATATGTTTTGTCTTGCGCAGAAGAAAATAATGGATAAATACAAAGGAATAAGATTGATATTTTTATGTTCATTATCGTTTGAAATCAGCTATTCTTTTATTTAAAAAAGCATCAGTACCCTCTTTAAAATCAGATGTTGCAAAAGCTTTGCCAAATTCGTTTATTTCTGTTTCAAAACCATTGGCAGATTCGCTGATGCAATCGTTCACACAAGCAATAACAGCTGCAAGGGCTTTAGGAGATTTTGATTTTAGTTTGTTGATGATTTCTTCGCATCTTGGCAGCAAATCTTCACTGGGAACTACTTCGCTTACAAGTCCGTATTCTGCGGCCGAATGTGCACTAATAACTTCGGCAGTTAATAACAATTCTATAGCTCTTGATTTTCCAATTAAATGCACCAATCTTTGAGTGCCACCATAGCCCGGAGGAACACCTAGATTCACTTCAGGTTGGCCGAATTTAGCGTTTTCGCTGGCTATTCTGATGTGGCAAGCCATGGCTAATTCACAACCACCGCCAAGAGCAAAACCATTGACAGCTGCTATGACAGGTATAGCACTTCGCTCTATGGTATTCATTACCTCATGTCCATCGGCTGACATTTTAGTGGCTTGTTTAACATCAAAATTAGCGAATTCAGAGATGTCTGCTCCAGCGGCAAAAGCTTTGGTTCCTGCGCCAGTTAATACTATGCCAGCAATGCCAGGTTCATTATTAGCTTGTGTAATTGCAGCTTTTATTTCTTGAAGTGTTTCAATGTTTAAAGCATTCAATTTATTTTCTCTGTTGATGGTTATAGTAAAAAGCCCATTTTCAGAATGAGTAAGAATATTGTTATACATAGTTTTGCAAAATTAAGATAAAATGATTAATCTTGTAAGACATGTTATTCAGAACTGTTTATTTAATCGTACTATGCTTGTTTACAGGGTCGCTGAATGCACAATCAAAAAAAGAAGTCATTAAAAAAATAAATGAAGCATGCAGAAGTTTAAATTCAATTGGTGTGGAGTTTGAAGAAACTTTAAAACAAAGTCATTTACAAGATACCAATGTTACATTATGGAAATATCAATCAATCAATAAAAGTGGCATTGGCTTTTCTAAATCATATGACAGTGGAAAGGTTTTCAGAGAATATATTTATGATTCTAGTAAAGTAATCATGTATTCAAACAGATTTAAAAGTACTTTTACTTGTTTAAATGACGGAGATATCAACAATGATTATCATTTTTATAAAAACAATTGCAGATATCGACCTTTTAACAGTATTTTTATTCCATATAAAAGAATGAAATTTAGAAATTGTAATGGTTTTTACAGTTTTATAAGTAAAAAAAAATACAAAAATTATTATGGAGAAAAAACGATTTCAATAACACAAGTGCTCATTTCAAAACAAGATTTTTTGCCAGTTTATTTTGGGTTTGATTCTGAATCAAATGGAAATCATTTTATACATAATTGTCGATTGTTAAAACTAACAAAAAATTTAGACTCGAATTTGACAAAATTGAAAATAGATTCCATGAAAATAGTATTTAATAAAAGTTTAAATGGTGATTCCATTCAACAGGAAAATATAAAATCCATTAAAAAAATTAATGTCAAAGACTCAGCAAAACAATTGCAAGGGATTATTCATGGGAAAGACAGCATCAGAGAAAATTTATTTATAAAAGATTCTATCATCATTTTAGATTTCTTCTTTACAACTTGTTCACCATGTGCTCAATCTGTTCCTACCTTGATAAAAATTAGCGAAACATACAAATCCAAGGGTGTGAAATTGTATGGAGTCAACCCATTTGAGGGTGATTGGGTAAAATTAGATAAATACATGAAAGTGTTTAAAATTAACTATGATATATTAAAAGTAAATAAAGGATTAGCAAGTGATTATGGAGTAAAAGCTTATCCAACTGTCGTCATCATTAAAAATGGCTTGATTGAGTTTGTACACCAAGGTTACAGCTTAGATTTTGAGAATTTAATTAAGGAAAAATTAGAATTGTTACTAAAATAAAAATGTATATATCACCAATATTAAACGGAGTATGGCAGGGGTTTTTAATCAGTTTGTTGCTATTTGGTCCAGCTTTCTTTAAACTTATTCATACCAGCATCCAAGAGGGAATGAAAAAAGGAGTTGTCATGGCTCTTGGTGTTTTTCTTTCTGATTTATTGATGGTGATGTTGTGCATATTCGGTTTCTCTGAGTACATGGAATCTGCTGGATTTCAAAAAATATACAGCCTAGCAGGAGCTATAGCCATGATGTTGTTAGGAGTGAAAGCAATAAGGCATCAATACAAAGCTTTTTTACAATCATATTCGCAAAGGGTACCTGCAAGCAAAAGTTTATTTAAAGGTTTTTTCATGAACTTAACCAATCCTTTTACATTCTTTTTGTGGTTCAATATTTTAGGGTCTATTAGTTTAAAATATGCTGGGGAGAATAATTACAATGTGTTAGTAAGCATCAACATCATTACCATTTTAATCGTGTTGTTTTTTATGGATGTATTGAAAGTGTTTTTATCAGATTTAATTGGTAAAAAATTGAATGCAAGAATCTTCTTCAACATCAATAAATATTTTGGATGGATTCTTATCATCATTGGTTTTATTTT
>CAYVDH010000208.1:0-5499 GCA_964450355.1 uncultured Flavobacteriaceae bacterium | reverse complement strand
TGGTTTTAAATCAAATAAATTAAATAATAAAAAAAAGAATAATGTCTACACCAAAATTTCACGAATTAAAAGTAAAAGAAGTTAAGAAAGAAACAGAGGACTGTGTCTCCATTGAGTTTGAAGTGCCTGATAATTTAAAGACTGATTTTTCTTACATACAAGGTCAATATGTAACCATTAAAAAAAACATAGATGGTGAAGAGTTGCGCAGGTCTTATTCCATTTGTAGCAGTCCCTTTTCTGGTCAATTAAAAGTAGCAGTAAAACAAGTTGAAAAAGGAATGTTCTCTACATTTGCAAATAGCAATTTAAAAAATGGGGATGTGTTAGAGGTGATGACTCCAATGGGGAATTTCTACACCGAATTAAATGAAAACAACAATAAAAATTATGTTGCTTTTGCTTCAGGTAGTGGAATTACACCTGTATTAAGCATCGTCAAAGCGACATTAGAAAAAGAGAAATCAAGTAATTTCACCTTGTTTTATGGCAATAAAAATACTGCTTCCATCATTTTTTTAGAAGAAATTGAAGCTTTAAAAAATCAATATTTAGAACGTTTTTCTGTTTTTCATTTATTAAGCAGAGAGAATGTGGATGTGCCTGTTTTGAATGGCAGACTTGACAAAACAAAATGCGAAGAATTAATAGATAAAGGAATTTTAAATTTAAGTCAAACTCACGAAGTATTCTTATGCGGACCAGAAGAGATGATCAATCAAGTAAATGACTTGTTGAGCTCTAAAGGGTATGATAAAAAACAAATTCATTTTGAATTGTTTACTACACCAACCTCACAGGCTGCTAATGTTAAAACAACGAATGAAGCCACAGTAAGCAATACCAAATCAGCTAAAGTATCTGTTAAAATAGATGGGATTACATATCAAATGGATGTGCCATATAATGGAGATACTATATTGGATGCTGCACTAAAAACTGGAGCAGATTTGCCATTTGCTTGCAAAGGTGGAGTGTGTTGCACTTGCCGAGCTAAAGTAACCCAAGGGACTGTGGATATGGATATGAATTTTGCTTTAGAAGACGATGAAGTAGAAAAAGGATTTGTTTTAACCTGTCAATCTCATCCTACAAGCGATTCAGTATTTGTGGATTTTGACATCAAATAAAACCAATTTGGATTAGAATTGTTTTGTATTAAATTTGTCAATTAATAATAACATGAACATCAATTTAGAAGAAGAGTTTCAAAAAACAATAGACGATGAAGTTAAAATTGAGCCTAGGGATTGGATGCCTGATCACTACAGGAAAACTTTAATTCGTCAGATTTCTCAACATGCTCATAGCGAAATTGTGGGAATGTTGCCAGAAGGCAATTGGATTACAAGAGCTCCTAATTTAAGACGAAAAGTGGCTTTATTAGCTAAAGTTCAAGATGAAGCAGGTCATGGATTATACTTGTACAGTGCTGCAGAAACCTTAGGGGTGACAAGGGATGAATTATTAAATGAATTACACACTGGTAAAGCCAAATACAGCAGTATTTTTAATTACCCTACTTTAACTTGGGCCGATATGGGAGCCATTGGTTGGTTGGTAGATGGTGCTGCAATCATGAATCAAGTGCCATTGTGCAGAACCAGTTATGGTCCATATGCTCGCGCTATGGTGAGGGTATGCAAAGAAGAAAGTTTTCACCAAAGACAAGGTTATGAAATCATGTTGACATTAGCTAACGGAACACCTGAGCAAAAAGCCATGGCTCAAGATGCGCTTAACCGTTGGTGGTGGCCTAGTATCATGATGTTTGGTCCTACAGATGACAACTCGCCAAACTCAGCACTAAGCATGAAATGGAAAATTAAACGATTTAGCAACGATGAATTAAGACAAAAATTTGTTGATGTATCTGTTCCTCAAACTGAGTTGTTGGGATTAACAATTCCTGATCCAGATTTAAAATGGAACGAAGAAAGAGGACATTATGATTTTGGAGCCATTAATTGGGATGAGTTTTATGAAGTGGTAAAAGGCAATGGACCATGCAATAAACAACGATTAAAAGCCAGGGTAGATGCTTGGGAAAAAGGACAGTGGGTAAGAGATGCCGCTGTAGCATATGCAAAAAAGAAAGAAAACAAAAACGATCACAAACAAAACGTAGCATAAAACAATATGTCAAATAAAAATGAATGGCCTTTGTGGGAAGTGTTTATCAGATCCAAACAAGGATTGAACCACAAACATGTTGGAAGTATTCACGCTTCTGATTCAGAAATGGCTATAACCAATGCAAGAGATGTGTACACCCGAAGACTTGAAGGAGTTAGTATTTGGGTAGTAGAAAGCAAATACATTCATGCCAATGAACCCAATGAAAAGGAATCTCTATTTGAGCCAGCAGAAGATAAAATTTACAGGCATCCTACTTTTTATGTGTTGCCAGAAGAACTCAAACACATGTAATGGATAGAACTGAATTAATTTATCAATACTTATTACATTTGGCTGACAACAGCTTAATATTGGGTCAAAGAAATGCCGAATGGTGTGGTCATGGTCCTGTGTTAGAACAAGACATAGCCATCACTAATATTTCTCTTGATTTATTTGGAGAAGCTCGCAATTTGTTTCAATACGCTGCGGAATTAAAAGGAGGGAGTGCAACAGAGGACAGCATTGCTTTTTTAAGAGATGAACTGAAATACAAAAATTTACTTTTATTAGAACAGCCAAATGTAGATTGGGCTCACACCATTGTTAGACAATTTTTCTTTGATGTTTTTCATGTCTATGTACTCACTGAATTGCAACAAAGTACCGAAACTAAATTGGTAGAAATTGCCTCTAAATCTATTAAGGAAGCTAAATACCACTTAAAATGGAGCAGTGAATGGATGATAAGGTTAGGCGATGGCACTCAAATTAGCCACGATAAAATGCAAGAAGCCTTGAACAATTTATGGGAATACACTGGAGAATTTTTTATGCCTACAGATACAGAAATTCAAATAGCTGAGCATAAAATTGGTCCATCTCTCAAAGACATTCAACCAAAATGGATGGATAAAGTTGAAGAAATAATAGGTATTGCGACTTTAAAATTACCTGATAGTTCTTTTTCCCAAAAAGGAGGTAAAAATGGATATCACAGCGAACACTTAGGGTATTTATTAGCAGAAATGCAATATTTACAAAGGGCATTTCCAGGGGCCAATTGGTAAAATTGGAAAATAGAGTTTTCGTTTTATTGTGGTATATTTGCCCCTGAAATGGAAAATTCAACTCAATCTTTAAAATTAATAGAACTTAATGACACCCACATTGCATTGGGTGGCAAAATGGTGTCGTTTGCTGGTTACAACATGCCAGTACAGTATTCCAATTTAATACAAGAGCACCATGCAGTGCGCAACAATGTCGGTGTGTTTGACGTGTCTCACATGGGTGAATTTTTAATTAAAGGTGAAAAAGCCCTTGATTTATTACAATTAGTAACTAGCAATGATGTCGCTAAATTGACTGATGGTAAAGTTCAATACAGTTGTTTGCCTAACAACACCGGTGGAATCGTAGATGATTTATTGGTGTACAGATGGAGCGCAAATGAATATTATTTAGTAGTAAATGCTTCGAACATTGAAAAAGACTGGAATTGGATAGCCTCACACAATACCTTTGGTGTTCAAATGGAAAATTTAAGCGACCAATTGTGCTTGTTTGCTGTTCAAGGTCCTAATGCCATTAAAGTGCTTCAAAAGTTAACAGATGTTGATTTGTCTGTTATGGAATATTATACATTTACTGGCGGAACTATGGCAGGTGTAGAAGATGTAATCATTTCAAATACTGGATACACTGGAGCTGGTGGTTTTGAATTGTATGTATGGAACAAAGATTCTAAAAAATTATGGGATGCAATTTTTGAAGCAGGTAAAGAATTTGATATTGTGCCTTGTGGGCTTGGATGTAGAGATACATTGAGATTGGAAAAAGGATTTTGTTTATATGGCAATGACATCAATGATAGTACTTCGCCAATAGAAGCTGGACTTGGTTGGATTACTAAATTCAATAAAGAATTTGTCAATAGAGCATACCATTTGTCATTAAAAGAAAATGGTGTGAATTCTAAATTAGTGGGTTTTGAATTGGTGGATAAAGGCATACCTAGACAACATTATGCCATTAAAAATGAAAATGGTGAAACCATTGGAGAAGTAACATCTGGAACCCAATCGCCAAGTCTAAATAAAGCCATTGGAATGGGTTATGTAAAAGTAGAACATTCAAAACCAGGAACAGAGATTTTTATAGAAATTAGAGAAAAATTAGTAAAAGCAGTTGTTTGTAAAGTTCCTTTTCTTTAATTTTGAATATGTTAAAACCAATTTTTTCAATAATTATTACACTGTTAATTAGCATTAACTCCTTATTTTCTCAAGAAGGTAGAAATCTAAATTTAACAAAAACCACTTACTACAAAAAAATGATTCATTTTAATCCACTATCACTTTTTGTAGGTGGAATGGATATGGGCTTTGAGAAAGCAACAACAAACAAAGAATCATTTAAGATTGATGTTGCTTATTATTTAAGTGAAAATGCAGGGTCATTGAACTTAGGCGGGGATAATTACTCCGATTTAAACGGAATGAGGATTGAATTTCAATACCGTTTTTTTCGTAAAACAAACAATTATGCCAGAAACTTATTCATAGCTCCATTTGTCAACTTTAAAACTATTTCTGCTAAATACACCGAAACTAAAACAGTAAGCAGTGGTCCTCCAAATTATACATATACCACCACCAAAACAGTGACAAATCAAAGCGCATCAACGGTTTCATTTGGATACATCTTAGGCTACAGAAAATCTATCATGGAAAATATTTATTTCGATGCTAGCATTGGTGGAGGCTTGTTTTTCCCTGTATCTGGTAGCTATCACAAAGACCTAAATGTGCCATTTTTTGCACCGTATCAGAAAGGGGCTAATTTTAAAGCAAGTTTTGGCTTATTAATTGCATTGTAATAAAACATCAACAACATAAATATGAGTAATATATTAAACAACCTAATGGGTTTATTTGGTCAAGACGAAATAAATACCCTAAGCAATCAAATTGGAGCAGAACCAACTCAAACAGCTTCTGCTTTACAATCTGCAGTTCCTACTTTATTGAATGCATTGAATAACAATGCTAGTCAAGGTGGAGCGAATGGCATTTTAGCTGCCTTAGACAGAGACCATGATGGAAGCATTTTAGACGATGTCATGGGATTTTTTCAAAATGGCGGAAACGGAGATGGAAATGGGATTTTAAAACATTTGTTAGGAGAAAATAAAGGCAATGTAGAAAATGCATTAGCTGCTTCAAGTGGATTAAATGCTGGGTCTATTTCTAAATTGTTGCCTTTAATTGCCCCTGTAATCATGGGATTTTTAGGAATACTAAAAAAGGAAAATGGCATAGCAGATGCTGGTTGATTATCAGGCCTAATAGAGCAATTAGCTGTTGGACAAGGTGCATT
>CAYVDH010000207.1:0-5515 GCA_964450355.1 uncultured Flavobacteriaceae bacterium | reverse complement strand
GGAATGAGAGACAAATCTGAAGAAGAAAAAAAATAATTCCGAGAGCGCCACATTTTAAATGTCTAAAAGATTCCAATCCCTTTCTGAAATCAAAGAATCCATTTCAGCTGGTAAAATTACATTACCTCAATTAGTAGATTATTACCTCGAACAAATTGAAAAAAACAAACACCTAAATGCTTTGTTAGAGTGTTATTCAGACGAAGCAAGAAATTTAGCTGAAAAAATACAAACTAAAATAGAGAATGGTACAGCAGGAAAACTTGCTGGCATGGTAATTTCAATCAAAGACAATATTGTATACAAAAATCATCACTCTTCTTGCTCATCTAAGATTTTAAATGGCTTTAAATCGCTTTTTTCTGCAACCGTAGTAGAGAGGTTGTTGCAAGAAGATGTCATCATCATTGGCAGGTGTAATTGCGATGAGTTTGCAATGGGAGCTAGCAATGAAAACTCTGCTTATGGTCCAGTTCTCAATTACATAGACAATGAAAGGGTACCAGGAGGTAGCAGTGGTGGAAGTGCTGTATCTGTCCAATCAGATATGTGTTTATCATCATTAGGTAGCGATACTGGAGGTTCCATAAGACAACCTGCTGCATTTACTGGATTGTATGGTTTATACCCAACATACGGCATGGTAAGCCGTTGGGGTTTAATTGCATTTGCAAGTAGCTTTGACCAAATTGGACCAATTACTAGCAGTGTTTCTGACATGGAATTAATCATGGAAGTAATGGCTGGTAAAGACGGGAATGATGCTACCATGATTCAAAATGAAAAGTATGAATTCTCAAAATCTCCAATCAATAAGAGTTTAAAAATAGCCTACATAGACGACTGTATTCAACATCCAGGGCTTGATAATGAAATACGTGAATCAACTTTAAAATTCATCAATGAATTAAAAAGCAAAGGGCACGAAGTTTCACCTATTTCTTTTCCTTATCTTGAGCACATGGTACCTTGTTATCAAGTATTAACTACTGCCGAAGCTAGTAGTAACTTAAGTCGTTTTTCTGGTCTTACTCACGGATACAGAAGTCCAAATGCAACTGACTTAGAAAGCACTTTCAAAAAAAGCAGAACTGAAGGTTTTGGCAAAGAAGTAAAACGCAGAATCATGCTTGGTACATTTGTATTAAGCAGCGATTATTACGATGCTTACTATACCAAAGCTCAAAAAGTAAGAAATTTAATTAGAATTAAAACTTTAGAAATTTTTAATCAATTCGACATCATCATTACTCCTACTACTAGTACACCTGCATTTAAAATAGGTGAGAAAAGCAATGATCCAATTTCAATGTATTTGGCTGATTTATTTACTGTGCAAGCGAACTTAGCTGGAATCCCTGCTTTGTCAATTCCTTATAGCACTAGCAATGACACAAATTTACCAATTGGAATGCAAATGATGTCAAAACCTTTGAATGAAGACTTGCTATTTAATTTAGCACGAACTTTTGGTTGTTAATATTACACACATTCTCCTTAAATTTATCTTATTAACAATTAGTTAATTGTCATCTTAATCAAGTTTTAACAACAATTTTATTTTATCTTTGTTATAACAACTATCAAACATTCTTTTACTTATGAATTTAAAACCATTAATTATCTGTTTATTTACATTGCAATCTTACAATGCCTTTTCTCAAATTTCAGTTGCACCTAAGAACAACAAACCATCTCAATATTTTGGTTTTACTGTATCTGGAGGTAAAGACATTTTAGGAACTTCACTTACATGGAATAGAGCCCATTCTGTTACTAAATCAAAAAAATTAAAACTTGGTTATGGTTTGCGTTATTCTTTGGCTAGTGGAAAAGAATTAAATTTCACCACAGCACCTGCCAAAAAAGCTGCAGACAATAAAACGGTTGACACCTTATTCATGTTTGAAACATTTTCTATGTCTTTCAATGTGTTGTTGAGTATAGAATATCAATTATCTAAAAAGTTAAGTGCTGGATTTAATATTGATGCTTTAGGTTTTGGATTTGGACCTAGCTGTAAAAACGAATTCATTTCATCGGCTAACAATGGCAATTACCCAACTAAAACAAATGCTAGACCAACATCAGCAAATGTTTTATTGGTAGGCAACAACGATATTGGCCAATTAAAATCAGAATTTTATTTAAAATATCAAATCAATCAAAAATTTGGTGTGAGATTGGGTTATGATTTTACATTCACAGAATACACTACCTCTGAAAAATTAGTAGATAACAATGACAGATTTAGGTACAAAGCATCCATGTTATTTTTAGGTGTCACTTTTAATCCTTTCAAATAACATGAACAAATTCATCGTATTAGGAATTATTTCCATTTTATTTTTTGGAAGTTTCAATACAAAATCAATCAATCAAGATACCAACAACCATGTTAAATTTAAAATAAAAAATGCAGGCATTAATGTGGATGGCTATTTCAAAACATTTACTAGTGACATTGTTTATGACAAAACTGACTTAAAAAAATGCAAATTCAATGGCACCATTACTGTTTCTTCAATCAATACAGGCATTGATTCAAGAGACAAGCACTTAAAAAAAGAAGAGTACTTTGATGCAACTAAATACCAACAAATTAAATTTACATCCAGCAACATTGAAAAAGGCAAAGGCAACAATTTAAAAGTTACTGGAGATTTGACAGTAAAAAAAACAACTAAAAAAGTGACTTTAGATGTAACAGTTAATGAAACTTCAGACAAGTTTACATACAATACCAATTTAAAAATAAACAGAAGAGATTATGGTATTGGCACTAAAAGCTGGATCATGTCTGACGATGTAAACATCAATATAAACATCACTAAATACATATTTAAAAAACAATAAAACTTAAATTGAGTTTTAAGCATAATATATTGCATTTAAGAATTCCATTCAGTTTTCTATTGATGCCAATTTCATTATTAGCCTTAGCTCAAAACACCGACAACATTTCATCGCCATTTATAGTATTATTCATACTGTTGCATTTATTGATTTATCCTTCAAGCAATGGGTACAACAGTTATATGGACAATGATACGGGCAGTATTGGAGGAATAGAAAACCCACCAAAAGTCCCAAAATCGATGTTTCATATCAGCATAGCACTCGATGTAATTTCATTGCTAACGCTTTATTTGATTAGTGGTATCATTCCTTTTATTTTACTATTATCTTACATTGTAGCTTCTAGATTGTATAGTTTCAGAAAAATAAGATTAAAACAATATCCAATTATTGGATTTTTAACAGTTACACTGTTTCAAGGCCCTGTCATTTATATACTTTGCCTAAGTGTATTAAATCCCAATTTTCAATTTGATTTTAATGTCATCATATCCATTGTTTTGAGTTTTTTATTGATCGCATCAGGCTATCCTTTGTCTCAGATATACCAACATGAACAAGACAAAAATGACAAGGTAAAAACATTGAGTTTGCTATTGGGAATCAAAGGTACTTTTATTTTTTCTTCAATTATGTTTTTTTTAATTGCTATTTCAATGGTGCTTTTGCTATATAGGTTCGATTCGTTTACTGTTCATTTAATTGTGTTCATTGTTTCCTTTTTTCCAGTGTTTATTTTATTCAACAATTGGATGATAAAATCGTTTAAAAACAAAGAAGAAGCTAACTACAAAAACACTATGGAGGTGAATATAAATGGCGCAATTTCTTTGAATGTATTTTTTATTTATTTGTGTTTAAGTGAATATCTATTTTGAGTAAAATTATTGCCATATCAACTTTAAGTGGAAAGTATAAATTAAAAAAAGAAAAGGTAAAGCAATTCTTTAATCAGCATTTATCAGATCCTACTGCTAAAAGAAAATTAAATTACTTATTCAATCATTCTGACATAGAATATAAAAATTCTGAAATACCTGATTTTGATGTTGAATTAAATACAAAACTTTTATATCATGATAAGTACATCAGTCCTACTACCTCAGAAAGATTGAAATTGTATGACGAATTAGCTATCCATATGGCCATAAAAGTGTCTAAAGATGCCATGAACAAAGCAAATTTAAAAGCATCTGACATCTCCCATATCATCACCATAAGTTGTACCGGAATGAGCGCCCCAGGGCTTGAATGTCAGCTAATAGAACAACTTCAATTAAATATAAATACTCAAAAATTTACTGTTAATTTTATGGGATGTTATGCTGCATTCCATGGATTTAGACTCGCTGACTTAATTATAAAATCAAATAAAGAAGCCAAGGTTCTGATGGTAAATGTAGAATTATGTTCTTTGCATTTCAGGGATGACAATTCTGATGACAATGTATTATCAAGTTATTTATTTTCTGACGGTGCAAGTGCCTGTATTTTTAGTCATCAAATTACTAATTCAAAACACTTAGAAATGTTGGATTATCAATCGACTTTGATTCCTGGAGGCAAACATGACATGGGTTGGTATATTGGAAATAATGGTTTTGAAATGGTATTAAACAGCGAAGTACCAATACACATCAAAAACAACATCAAAACATCCTTTAATCAACTATTAAAAAACAATCGCATTGAAACAATCGATTTTTATGCTATTCACCCCGGAGGCCCAGCCATAATTCAATCTTTTGCAAATGCTCTAGAATTAAAAAATGAAGATTTAAACATTAGTCATCAAATACTTAAAAATGAAGGAAACATGTCTTCAGCAACTATCCTTTTTGTTTTAGAAAAAATGATGAGTGAAGCAAGTCATAATGGATATTGCTATTCTGTAGCCTTTGGACCGGGTTTAAGTTTAGAACAATGTTTATTTAAATTAAATGCATGAACTTGAATAAAAGAAGTTACGAAAAAGAATTAATGGATTCTGACAAAATTGATTTTGATGAATTATCAATTAATTTAAAAGAACTTGAATTGATAAATAAGTTAACCGGTGGAACTCCATTGAGTTTTAAACATCTGTACAACAAAATAAAACTCATCAAATCCGATGAAATACATATAGTAGATATTGGATTTGGTGCTGGTGACATGTTGATAGAATTAGTAAAAAAAAGGCATCTATTCCCTTTTAAAATTAGAATTACAGCTCTAGATATCATGCCAGAAGCAATGCAATATGTTGAACAATTTCACCCTGAATTGATAAGAGAAGTTAACTTTGTAATAGGCGATTACAAACAATGGTTTTCCGATGGCAATAAAGCAGACATCATTCATGCTGGATTGTTTTGTCATCATTTTACCGATAATGAGCTTGTAGAGTTTTTCAATATAGTGAAACAACATGCGAATATTGGAGCTATTATCAATGACTTACACAGATCAAAAATAGCTTATTATGGAATAAAATTACCTACTTATTTATTATCAAAATCGAGCTATACAAAAAACGATGCTCCACTTTCTGTGCTTAGGGGATTTAAAAAAAATGAATTGATTGAAATCTTAAAAAATGCAGGTATTGTAGATTATAAAATTAAGTGGCAATGGGCATTTAGATACATTATAGATATAAGTAATAAAAATTAAT
>CAYVDH010000206.1:0-5519 GCA_964450355.1 uncultured Flavobacteriaceae bacterium | reverse complement strand
AATAACAGAAAACATAAACAACCTATATCCACTTAATATATTTTTAATAATCCATCGGATTTACATAATAAAACGATAAAAATAATAAAATAAATGTAAAATACAATAACATATGTAAAAATCAAACTGTCTATTCTGTCTAATAATCCCCCATGTCCTGGAATGTAATTCCCAAAATCTTTAATGTTAGACAATCTTTTTAGTTTCGAAAAAAACAAATCGCCAATGAGTGCTAATGAGCAAATCATGCTGTAAAAAATAGGTTTAAAATATTGGCTTTTTATAAAAAAATAATCATTGACATTGTCTAAAATCAACATCGAAACAACAGAAAAAATTAAACCCGTAAAAAAACCTTCCCAAGTTTTATTTGGACTGATTTTAGGACTTAATTTGTGTTTCCCAAATACCTGTCCACCAATTTGACTCATGCCATCGAATATAAATACACAATAAAAAATATAAAGTTCTAACATTCCTTGTCTGAATCGAAATAATAAAGCAGTTCCAAGCATTATCAAAACAAATAGTAATAAATTTTTTGCTTTTAAATTGGATTTAATTCTGTAAATCTCAAAGGCAGATAATAGTAATAATACTGATAGAAATGCCATGCTGATGTATTTGTTGGGATTTAATAAAGGTGAAATAATAAATTGAATAACTATAAAATACAAAAGATAAATAAGGTATTTTAAGCCCACTCTTTGTTTTTCTAACATTGTATTAGAATGGCTTATTTTGAATAAAGTAAAAACAAATCCAACTAAAAATAGAATTCCAATTGGCAAGGGCATTAAATCAATAATAAACCTCATAATATCAATATTTCGCCAGTTATTCCATTCATTTCTATCATTTGGTCGTTTTTTAACTGAGTCGTTATTTGACTAATACCAACGATACAAGGAATATTCATTTCTCTACTAACTATGGCTGCATGACTTAGCACACTGCCTCTTTGTACCAATATCCCTTTTACCAAAGGAAAAACAGAGACCCAACCAGGATCGGTAGATACAGTCACCATGATTTTGTCTTTTAGGTTCTCAATATCATCAGGGGAATGCACTATTTTTACTTTTCCTCTTACTATGCCCGGACAACAGCCTATTCCCTTTAAACATTGACTTTCTTCGGTGATTTCTGTGCCAAATTCTTGATTATAAACGATGTCATTTGTTTTTATTCTAGCTTTTTGAATGGGTTCTGAAAAATAGTTTTCATATTCTTTTTTTCTAAGATTAATCAAAGACTTTAAATCCAATTGAATACTGGTTCCTTTGATGAAATTAAAAATTTCTTCTTTACTCAAATAAAATACATCTCTTTCGTATTCTATGATGTTTTCTTGTTTAAATAATTGACCAATTCGAATAAAAATCAAACGGACTTCAGCAAATGCTCTTGTTCGGTCAAATCTCAAGTTTTCACGATCTGTGACAGTGTTTATAGCATTTCTTTTGATGAAATTAAACAAGATAGATTGAAGCCAATTCAATTTAGGGTTTTTTGTTTTAGTATGCTCATTGTTGACATTCATTTCACTGACACTTTCATAAGTGTTTTTTATTATTTTGATAAACATCAATGGGTTTTGACTGTAAGTAATGGTTTCTAATTTAAGTTCAGCAAAACATCTGTTTCCCCATTTTTCTATGTATTCAAAGATTAATTGACTAATCGTTTCTGATTTGTTTTCATTTAACCATTTCCATACATCTTCTTCATTTTTTGAAGAGAATAGTTGTTGTAATTTCCTTTCGGTTTTTATCAGTAGTGAAATTTTGTTTTGAAGTATTGCAGGTTCAGTTGTAATTACTTTTCCAGTATGAATTAAATATTGGTTATTAGAAACTCCATTTGAGTATTTTTCTGATAGTTTTCCAAATACACCATAATATATCATGGCAAAAAAATCATTAACCAATGGCGCTTTCCATTCATTACTTAATGTGTTTTCGAATTGGTAATATGCCTGCATGCATTCAAAGGCATTGGCAGTTTCAATCTTTTTTGTTTGATGTTTTGAAATGGTTTCGTTGAATTTTTCAATGAATTTGCGTTTCATTTTTGGTAAGGTAACAGCATTTTTAATCATAATAAATGCCATTTTCATTACCCTTAATCTCTCATAAATGCCGTTTGATTTTTTATAATCATGGAGTTCAAATCGTTCACTAACACCCATCATTTTTTCCATAAATCCTGCATTCAAACTGTAGCCCGGAAGAAGGGATAATAATTTATACCAACTGTACAAATTGTAATAAACTCTGCCTTTTAATAGTCCCAACATGTTGTCATACGTGTATTTATTTTCCAAAATATCTTTTCTACTTATACCCAAAATTAAGCTCATTTGTTGATACACTGCTGAATAAACAGGACTGATAAATGAAAATGTCAAAGGCAAAGTAATTCCCGGATAAGATTCTATGATGTTGCTGTTATCCCATACCAAATATTGAGATTGGTTTGTTACAGTAGTGATTGGTCGGCTTTGCAATATAAATAGTTGTTCATTTTTAATGCAAAATTCTATGTCTTGTGCCATTCCAAAATGCTGATGTAACTGTTTACCAATGCAAACTAAATCTTTGATGTTTTTTTCATTCAATGACCATTTCAATCTGTCATTTTCATTGATTTCAACTTGACTTAAATCTCCATTAACATTGTATTTGTATTGATGAGTTTTGTTTACAATCGTTGCTTTAATGGCCTCATTTTTGATTTCAAAAGAGTCGGCATTTAATTCACCAGAAACTAAACCTTCTCCTAATCCAAAAACAGAATTGATAAGAACTGTATCTTTCTCATTGGTAACTGGGTTACTAGTAAACATGACACCAGAACTGTCTGCTTCGATGCATTCCTGAATGATAATGGATATAGCAGTATTTTGGTAGTTTATATTATCGTAGGAAGCAATGTGTTTAGAAAAAACAGAAAGCCACACTTCTTTTATAGCTTCTTTGAGTTGATGTTTTTGAACATTTAATTTGCTTTTAAATTGTCCTGCAAAACTTTTGTTTTCCGAATCCTCAGCTTCGGTACTGCTCCTAACAGCATAACTTTTAGGGTCATTTAATGTGTTTACAATGGATAGTATCCAATCGCTAGGGATTTCACAAGATAATATGTTGATTTCGTTGTTGTCTTTATCACCTAGTAATTCGGTTAAATCATCGTAGCTAATGACAACAAAATTGGGTACATTGATGTTTGTTTCCTTCAAAAGAAACAGGTTTTTTGCTTTATTACCTACTTTTTTTGTTTGTTGATGAGTAAATATCATTATCTTAATAATACGGCTGAACCTAAATTTAAATACATTCCAATTGCCCAAATACCAGAAAAAACTTCAAAAAGTTTGCTGTTTTTTTTAGTTTGCTGTTTATAAAAATACAAACCAAACAAGGCGCTAAGGCAATACAAGGTTAAAAATATCCAAACATGAACGATTGAAAGATGCGCGTAATGACTGGCTCCCAGACAAAGTATGAAGGTAATAAACAAAACCAATTGGAATAACACCATGGCTTTTTTTACACCTAGAGATAAGCTGTAAGAGTTTGCTTCTTCATTTTCCTTTGATTTTATTTTTCGCCCAAGTTCTAATGTTAATCCATTAAAAAAAGAGACACAAAAAAACCAAATTAAACCAAGGTAATCAGCTTGAGAATTCATCCAATCAAATGAGCTCGCTAAGGTATCTACTAAAGGGATAATCAACATATGTGAAGTCACATACCAAATTTGATTTTTTTCAAGCCATTCTTTAACATAAAATTCCTTAAACATGAGAAACATATAAGTTAAAACAAAAAAATAGATGTGGAAATGGTTAAATGCAAATACCGCGTTAAATAAGGTAAGAAAAATTAAGACAATAAATCCTATGATTTTTAATTCTTGGAGTTGCACTAAACCTCGTGGTACAGGAAGGTGAGGCCTATGTTTCGCATCAAATTCTTTGTCTTTGAATTCATCAGAAATTCGCAATAGCAGAAATAAAAAGAAAGTGTTAATGAATGCTTTGAATAATTGATAAAATGAAATTACGCTCGAGTCATTTCGACAAATATGAGAATATGCAAATGCTGAAAAAGTAAAAGAGAAAATTAAAATTCCATGGGCAAAAATTGGAAATCTCTCCTTTTGGTATTGCCACAATCTAATTAAAAGGGGTTTCTGCATGTTATGATTTTTTTCTTCCAAATTTTTGATGAGCTTGCGAAAATTGACCAGAGGCAATAGCAGCGGCAATGGATATTTCACCAGCTAATGCTAAGCCAGCAGCTATTTCTGCAAATTTTTGAGCTTTGCCATTTCCATAACAATCAAGCATTTCAAGACATTCTCTTTGTGTAGGTAGTCCTGTTCCACCTCCTACAGTTCCTACAATTAGATTGGGCAAAGTTACACTTACATAAACACCTCCATTGTTAGTTAACTCCATTCTTGTTATACCAACAGAGGCCTCGCTGATACAAGCAATGTCCTGACCTGTGGCAATAAATAAAGCTGTAAGTCCATTTGCTACGTGTCCCTGAGCGCCTATGCTTCCGCTTTGTATGACACCAATAGTGCTACTTTGCCAATATTGAACCATGTCTTCAGGTTTGCATCTCAAGATTTTTTCAACTACTTCTTTGCTTAAATGAGCCTCAGCAGAAACTTTCTTTCCCCTAACGTGGGTAAACGAAACAGCAGCAGCTTTTTTGTCACCACTGTAGTTGCTTTCTACAAACCAAATATTTGGTTTAGTAGGAGAGTTTTCTACAAGCCATTTACATAAAATATCGGTACAAATGGTTACCATGTTTTGTCCTGCGGCATCGGCAGTATAATATTCTATATTGATGATGAGTTGGTTACCTTCGATGTTAAATTTCACATCCAATATTTTAGCATGGCTACTTCCAGATGAAATAACCTCTTGAAATTTTTCTGAATTTTCGATTGCAAATATTAAAAACTTACCCATTTCACCCATGTTATCAAATCGGAAAACAGGACTGCGCTGAACACCTTCTAAAAAACAAATGCTAGTGATACCTCCACACATTCTACTTGCTTTGGCACCTCGATGATAAGAGGCAACAAGAGCGCCTTCGGTAGTGGCTAATGGAACATAAAAATCACCTTGAGCAGCGGTGCCCACAATGTGAAGAGGACCAATTATGCCAATTGGAATTTGAGCAGTACCAATGAAATTTTCACAATTTCCATTGACTTGAGAAGCATCGGTGATAACATTTTGATTAAATAAGTGGGGGTATTCCTTACCTGTTTTAGACAAAAGAAAGTCTTGTCTTTTTTTAACACCGTCATTTGTGTTTCTACCTTCAGTAGGAGGGGAATCTTGGCTATTTAAGGTTTTTTTATTTGAAATAGCATGTATAAATTCACCTATATTTATTCTGTTTTTTATGGCTTCTAAAGAGCGTTTGGTAATGTTGTAACCCGAACTCATATTAATAATTAAGTAGTTGAGAACAAATGTAGAGTAA
>CAYVDH010000205.1:0-5540 GCA_964450355.1 uncultured Flavobacteriaceae bacterium | reverse complement strand
CTCAAAAAATATTTTTTAAAAATTGTCTTCGTTCTTTTGTCTTGATACAAAAGAACCAAACCTGCCTGCTGTAGGCAGGAAATCAAACCTTCATAAAATTTAGCTAAAGTCTTTTTTGCTTTAAAGCTAGATGATTTAAGCCTGCCTTGTCGGCAGACAGGCGCTTCGCGAGAGGCAAAATCATCTTTCACACAGTCCACTCATTTAAAAACAAAAAGACTTTTACACTAAATTTTATAATGGCATAATTGGTTTAAGCAAATCTGCCGCTTTTTAAATAAGTTTTTTTTTCGGCAGATTTTTATACCATATTTTTTCAATAAGCTTTCTAATATCAATGCTTTCAGATTATTTGAGGGACGACTTGTTAAAAACGAAAGATGAAATAAAAAAACTTGAAAAAGAAGATGATGACTAGTCCTAAAAAAAGCCGCTAAAAACTTAGCGGCTTTTTTGTACCCTATACGTTGAAATTATCGAACTTTATCGAGGATTTTAACAAAATTAGAAAGTTAAAAACTTTCATGGAAATCAAACAGTTTGCGTAAATTTTAGCTCTTTTAACCCCAAGTTCTCTATGCCAGTTTTTCTATAACCTTGACGGGTTATCCGTCAATATTGACGGTTTATTTTTACTTGACAAAAAGTAAAAAAAGTCAATCTCAAGAAATTAAATAAATAAAGAAATCCCGTTTTTTAAATAAAAGCTGGACAATTATGCCTAGCTTTATGTGTTTAAAGACGCATTTAATTAGCTCAACCTGAGTGGGATATTCCAAAAATTAATGTTATGTTTGGGACTAATAGGCCCTTTAAACATGAAAATTACCAAGCAAACTAAATATTTAACTACTGAAGATTATCAGGAGCTATTTAACAAGCTTATAAAAGATACTACCAAAGGACGCAGGGTTCAAAAAAGTGGAAAACGAATACGAACATCTACCACCGATAATTATATCTATACCCAAAAATTATTAATCGAATATGTAGAGCAAACACAAAACGAATTAAGAATTTATTTAATCAATAATTTAACTACTAAAGAAAAAGAACAAGCGAAAAAATATTACAAAAAATTCTTTTCTGATTTTACCGACTTCCTTTACTTTAAAAAAGATTTTTACGACAATTATGTTGGTTTAATTGTAAAAAGCATTAGAACGTTTTTTAATTATCTAAGCTCTGAGCATAGTTTGAATGTTGGTGAATATCATAAACAATTTTATGTACCAAACGAAGATATACCGATTGTTGTTTTAAGCCCAGAGCAATTAAATTATTTAATTTCTGACGCTGAATTGGAAGAAAAGCTTCCCGACAGCCTAAAAGTAATTAAGGATGTGTTTGTTTTTGGCTGTACCGTTGCGCTTAGGTTTTCGGATTTAATGTCTTTGAAAAACGAAAATCTATTGTTTTATAATGATACTTACCATTTAAAAGTTACCTCTTTAAAAACGACAACAAATACAACAATCAAACTTCCAAAGTACGCTATTGATATTCTTAAAAAGTATCACAAAAAACAAAAAACGCTCATACCTGCATTTAGTAAAAGTTACTTAAACAAAAGTTTTAAAAAGCTTGGCTTACAATTAGCATTAAAAGAAACCATGATTAAAGAGCGTACTAAACGTGGTGTAAAATACCCAATTTATAAAAACAAAGCTAAACGACTTCATTATACTCTTGCCGATCACATTACCACCCACACCATGAGAAGAACCGCCATAACAAATATGTTGCGTTTGGGGATGCCAGAACAAGCAGTTAGAAAAATCAGTGGACACTCAGCAAATAGTAAAGAGTTTTTTAGGTATATAGAATTAGCACAATTATTTATTGATGAGCATACCGATAAAGTGTTTGAAAAAATAACCCAAAGTAAACATTCTAAAAGAGAGTTTTAAGCCTTCAAAAAAAGGCTTTTTTTATGCAATTTGAATAACAAGATAGCACATAACTACCTCATAATAAGTAATAACTACTATCCGTTTGGTAGTGTAGCCAAAGGTCGCTCTTTCTCCACCCAATCCTACCGTTACGGCTTTAATGGTAAGGAAAATGACTCAGAAACTATTTCTACAGATGAGGGGACTCAAGATTATGGCTTAAGAATTTATAATCCTGCACTAGCTAGATTTTTATCAATTGATCCACTAACAGGAAATTACCCGTATTATACTCCATATCAATTTGCCGGAAACAAACCGATTTTAGCAACAGATTTAGATGGCGCAGAAGAAAATCCTACAAATAACGGAACAACCCAACCAACCACATCAGAGCAAACAAATCAAAATGAATCCTCAAACAAGACCAATACTAACCAACAGGTCACTCAAAATGCTTTAAGAAATATTAAAATAAATGTTAGCGGAACTCCAGCTAAGAATACTGATGGGACTGAGAAATTCGCAATATTGTATGGATATCCAAATGCACCTGTAGATAGTAAAACAAATGAAAAAAAATTGTATAAAGTTCCACTTTATGAAGTCACAGTTTCTGGTACATTAGAAGACGGGTCTTCGGTTCAATATAAATATACTGCTGTCAGATTTGGAGTTGAAGGTAAGAAAGATGGAAGCGTTAGGGTTGTTGGTAAATCCTCTGAAGGAACATTTACTCCTACGGAATATCTACCAAATTATCCTGAAAATGTAACTAATGAACAATATAAAGGCGCGATAAGAGTAGATGGAGGATTTTTAATTCACGTAGGTCAATCAAATCCGAGTAAAAACCCTCAAGGAAATATAGGATGTATTGCAGTGTGTCAGTTTCCATCTTTTAAACAAACATTGCTTACATTATCAGGAGCTAAAGACATAAAAACAATAACAGATAATAAACTACTTCAAGTTCATTATGAAAAAGCCGATTATCCTCCATTAATACAATATAAGAAAAATCAAAATCCATGAAAAATATATTAAGTTTACTCTGCCTTTTTTTTGGAGCCATAAATATTAAGGCTCAGGTATTAGATTCAGTAGCCGATAGTTCAATAGTTCGACCTCCAGTAACAAGTTATAAAATCAATTTAGATACTTGTTGTTGTAAAAAAGAAAAAAGCAATATTCATAGAATAATTGATACCCTTAAACAAATAGGGAAAGTTTATGATTTAAAAACAGATGATTGGTATTTTGAAGATAAATATTTGTTTACAACATTTAATAAAACTTATAATACAAAAGTTTTCAGTGATATTATATGTTCAAAGAACATATACTATTCTTCGTTTTACGACAATCAAACAGAAGACTGGATACAAATTAAGGAATGGATATTTAAAGACAAGCAGAACGCTAATAAAGCCATTAATTTCATAAACAGTAATGATTTTAATTCAGACTATTTTGGGCCGAGAAATTGGACATGTATAGTATGTGATAACAAAATGTATTTTTTATGTGGCGCTTCTATTGATTTTTGGGATACTAATAAAATGTTTCTTAAAAACATAATTAATGGAATCGTATTAAAATAGCAGGTTAACCTGTATTTTAATTATCCATAAGATAAGATATTGTATTCAGATAACCTTTTTAATAATATTACTATTGTTCTTGACTTTACTTTTTAGGAGTCAAATCCAAAGGTGAAATTCCATTTGTATATTCTAATTTGTCAGGATTATTAAAGGAATCCAATCGAACTTTAAATCTGTATAAGCCTTCATCTATCCATATTTGAACCCCTTTATGAGTTTTTTTGTATAGTTGAACGTTGTAATTCAATTCAAGATATTTTTGCCCTTCTATTTCTATTTTTTCTTGCTTTGTTAAAAAGAGAATGCATGTTTTATTTTCTTTTTGTTTTGGTAATTCATTTTTAGAATTAATAGAATTAATATTCTTATTTTTTGTATTAAAAATAGCTGAATCTCGAATTGCAAATAAGTAAACTCTTTTTTCACATTCAAGTGATTTTTTTATAAAAAAAAACACCATTGAATCCAGCTGCATTGACTTTTGGGCATAGCAACTACACGAAATAAAAATTATTAAAATTATAAAGCTATTTTTCATATTATTTTATTGATGGAACTGATTGAAGATTATAATTCTACTTATCACTTTTCCTCATTTCTGAAATATAATATATGGTATATAATATTTTTTTGTATTGTACAATAAGAGAATATTCAAACACACTTTTATAGGTTATTTAAAGTCTTTGGTGTGAATAGCAAATGAGACGATTCCTTTACTGTAAAAGACTAGGTAAATGTCTGATTTTGGAATAAACTTAATCTTTTCTTCCACTAATATGGTTGTCTTTGATAAGTTTAGTAGAGGATAAAACTTAGACTTCTTTCTTTTACATAGAATAACTTCACATTGAGGTTTAGTAGAGTTCTGTTTCTCTGCTGGTGCATAAAATAACCGAAATCCTAAATAGCAGGTATCGCCTATCATTTCACAACTTGAAGGGTCAAAGCCTAGTCCAAAAGTACCAAGTTCAGATTTAGTTTCTTTAAATACTTTACTCTTTTCGGAACAAGTTACAAGTTTGGTATTTCCATTAAAAGTACAATTTTGTGATTGACAAAGCCATACATTTAAGAAAAATACAAATAAAGAAATCAATTTTTTATTGTCCATCAGATAGCCCATTATATTCTGTCAGTCTTTTATATAAATCTTGTTTTTGTTCTTTGGTAGGCATCGGAGCTGAGGGATCTCTAACCACTCCTGGCTCGCTAGATGTGTTCCACCATTTATTCTCTCTAGTGATAGATAAATTATGAGCACCGAAACCTTTATTTCCTCCACTATAATCTACTCCATTATTAGTGCGTTCGTAATTCTCTGCCAATTCATGAAAAACAACTGATGCTCTTGACTTTGAAACAATCATCCCTGCGGATTTTTCGTTATAGGTTGCATTTGTCTGTATTGCTACTTGACCATTATAGCCATCTTTCGGTAAAAAGGTATGCCCCCCAACACCATCTTTACCATTATCAGAAGCATTCACAATTTTATCCTTTTCAAGATACATTGGTCTACCCATTTTCATACCTTCCGAATTTTTACCTAAAAACAGGTCGGTAGCTTCATAAAGAAACTTCTTTTTTGAGTCAACCAAATCGTTTATTAAATTCAAACCTTCATCCTTCTTAAGAGTTTTGGCGATATCCTCCTTACTCATTTTACCAAAATCTAAAGTGACTTTCCCTGTATTATCATCAATTTTAATGAAGTCTTGGTTTTTACTTTTTGCCAAGCTTTTTATATCATCTTTCGACTCCTTGTTTTTCCCAACATCTAAGTCATTGCCATACTTATCAAAATCCTTGATTGGATTATTACCCATACTTACATACGGAGATTCATAAGGTTTTTTTACTGGATCTAATGAAAACCATCTACCTAATCGGGTATCAAGTGCGCGGTAAAATGTTGAGTAGGTTTCTGCATTTACTTCATTGTCCTTCTCAGAACCTTGATATCCATAACGGTAAGATTGGCTTGAGAAAGAGCGACCTTTGGCTACACTACCAAACGGATAGTAGTCTGAGGCACTAA
>CAYVDH010000204.1:0-5616 GCA_964450355.1 uncultured Flavobacteriaceae bacterium | reverse complement strand
GGATTTTAGAACTCAAATTTAAACCTTTTTTTCTAATGCGTAATCTGGGTTAAAACCAGAAATTGTAAGATTGCAATTCTCTGTTGGAGGAACAGGAACAATAGGCAGTTATTTAGATATTAAACTTCCCATTGGGTTTTCTTGGGAAGGCGTTGCCTATGGCCCTATTGTTACAGGAGGCAGTGGAAGCAATACTATGACTTACGTTGGATTGGTTGGAGGTAGGCACCGTATTACATTTGGTAGCAGTACACAAAACCAAATCATCAAATTAGGATTTTGGCAAAAAGCTACTTGCGGAGCAGGAACAAGTTCATTTACTACAAGAGATAGCTTATTTTTTTATGAAGGAGCAGGAAGTATTAATGTGAGTGTAACTAATGCTTTTAATGGCGAAGCTCCTGATTTTTCTATAATAGGCGATACTACTTTTCCAAATCCTATAAATATAAATCAAACTGCAACAAGAAAATTTACATTAACTAATGGTGGGCTTGGAGCTAGTTCAAAAATTGTTTTGGTTGATAATTATACCAATAATTCAATTTCTATAAACACAAGTTCATTTATAATAAATCCAAGTGGAATTAATTATAATATCCCTGTTTCACAAATAGTTAATAATAATGACTCTGTAATAATTAATTTATTAGCCACTCATATTCAGCAAATAGGTGATGGAGATACATTATTTGAAAATGGGGAAAGTTTTGAAATTCAATATACTTTTACAATTAATACCTGTGGAGTATCTAATAATATTAATTCTAATATTTATGCCTATTGGGGTTGTAATTCGGCAATTTGTCAAAGAAGTACTGTTACTGTTGATATCCAAATTCCAAATACAGTTCCATCACTTAATCAATTATTTTTAGCAGAAAAGAACTCTAACTGTTGGAATGATAATGATACATTCTTAGTGAGAATTGTAAATACTAGTATAAATAGAGCATCTAATGTTAATTATATAGCCGTAGATGCAACACCATTCAGTGGCTTAGATACAAATAATGTTAGTTTTAAAATTGGAATAAATGGAGTTTGGAAGAAGCCTCAAATAAGTAACTACGTTAATAAAATAATGCATACAGGAATTAATTTAGCATCAAGTTTGGGTTATTTTATGGGTAACTTAAATGGAGGAGATACTATTTACTTAAACTTTACAACACGAAAAGTGTGCCCAACAGATGGTACAATTGCCCCATCATTATCAGCAGCAAGAATGCCTAAGCCATCAGATTTGCCTAGTTTTCCTAATTGTGGCAGCAACGTTCAAATGCAATGGTCTTCTCCATCGATAAGAATTACTTATTCAAATGCATGTGGAACAGTAAATTATCAATCAAGTTCATTTCCATTGCAACTACTTCCTTATGCACCAAGATTATTAAGAAATGGAATACAAATTAATGGGCCAACGGATGTAAATTATGGAGATACAGTTATTATAAATTTGCAAAGAGCGCCAGGGGCTTCTATTGAAAGGAGGTTGCCAACTAATGCAAAATATACTCACTTAAGAAAAATAACTCTTCCTTCTAATTTAGTATATACTGGAGTATATCCTTTAGCATTTGGAATTGGGAATGTAGATACATTATTCTACAATACATCTACAAATGAAGTTTATTTAAAATTTTCAACATTTTCAAATCCTGTTTATAACCTACCTATTACACCTTTATGTGGAAATTCAGGTTTAGTTACGATTTATGATCGACTATATATTCTTAACAATAGTAATTGTTCAACTTGTGATACTATTGTAATGGGCAATTGCAATTGGATTATAGGTGTTCATTGCCCTTCGAGCGGGTCTTGTGAAAAAGGTGGATTTACTCCAAATGGATTAATTTTTCAAAGAATTACTTATGGATTAGGAGATAATGATAATAATAATATTCCAAATGGCCCTATAGATTTAACCAAAATTAATAGAAGTTCATTTGTTGCTGGAGACACATTTGAAATTATAATTTCTGGTAAAACTTTTAGAGGTTCTCAAAGCCCTGCTTCGCCTTTTATAAATGGTTATGCTAGTTTAAATTTTGACAATGGCATTGGCCAATATTTGCAAGTTTTAGGAGTTGATGGTTTTTTGAACGACACTAATAATTCAGGATCCTCAAATTCTTATAATTTAACAAATTTACCATACCAAATCATTACGAAATCAGGTGGTAATAGAACTGTTAGAGTAGATTTTTCTGTAAATAATTTAGTGTCTTCAGGTGTGCCATCAACTTATGAATTTGATAATAATGACAGTGTGTTTTTAAAAATAAAAGCTACTTGGAATAGTCTATATAATGGGAATACTAGAACAAGCTTAATTATTACTGATACGATTTTTATTTCACATATTCAAAACCCTAACAATGATACTGCAAAGTACCAATGTGACAATTACAGAGCACGAATATTATTAGATGGACAAATTTTTACGGGAAGTTCTTCCCCAACATCTGATGTTATGGGATGTAATGGCGTTATTATTCAATCTACATTATTAAGCTACAACCCTGATAATGCTAATAGCTCCTCAGCTTTTCCATATGAAAGTAGATTTTATACATTGCCTGATACATTTATTTTTATTTTACCTGCTGGATATGAATTAGGAAAAACATGGTCATATACTCCATTTGTTGATACTTTAACCTACACTAGAGTAAGTGGAAATACATATTATTTCCCTTTAAGGCAGTTGTTTACCCAATATGGTGGTTTAAGAAATTTAAATGCAGAAGGGTATATTTATTCAATTTACACCAATGTTTATCCTACCTGTAATTCGTCTAATACATTGCCTAGATATTATAATTTTCCAACACAAGGTTATGGCAGTTTTAGAATTTTAAATTTAAGACCTTGGGTTGTACAATACGGTAATCCAAATACAATAATTGTTGGAGAAACAGGTGGTAATATTAATTACAGTGTGAATAAACCCATATTAGATATTAGTGTTGTTGGGTCTGTTACAAAACCATTATATGAAAAAGTAGCAACTTGGGATTTCAATGTTCAAAATAATAGTAATATTGCTTCTAGCCCTTTAACTTGGGTTTATTTCGATACAAATACAACTATTCAGGTAGATAGCGTTAGAGATTTAAGTTCAAATAATTTGATAACAAGTGTCAATAATTATTACAGATTGGGGAATTTGAATACAGGTGGAGCAAATAAAAATTTCAGAATTTATGGTAGAGTAAGTTCTTGTAATAAAGATACTTTAAAAGCATTTGTTGGATGGAATTGTAGAACATATCCAAATATACTACCAATTCCCTGCCAAACAGACAGTGTTTTATTTGTAATAGATACTGCATCTGCTTCAATTCAAACTGCAATCACATCATTAGCAAGTACTCCTTCTGATCCTTCAAATTCAGCGTCATCGCCTTATGGTTCAAGTACCATTACCATGTGTCAAGGATTTCCATTTGAGATGCTTATTCAAAGTACACAAGCAAGCAATATTTACGATGTAAAAGAAATTATTAGTTTGCCATTTAATGGAGGGTCTGGTTTAGATTATATAAGCGATAGTGGCTATATTGAATATCCAATTGGAACTACACCAAGATTGTTTAGTGCTACAGCCAATGCCGCAATTTTAGCAGAAGTGACAACAGGAACTATGACTTTAGATTTAGCCCAAATTGATCCATCTAATTTTGGAACTACAAGTGGTTTATTAGGAACTGCATTAGGGAATAACAATACAAGAAGAGCAATTTTACGCTGGAAAATGAAAAGTAATTGTAATTTAGTTAGTGGCGACCAATGGACAGCTCAACAAGAAGCTAGTTCGCCTTGTGGAAATCCTGCAATTGGAAATTCTAATTTAACATCTGGCTTTCCAATTTCACTTGCAGGGATTACAAATCCATATGTAGCAACAATAAATGTAAGTACTGGGCTAGACGGATGTGGTGCTCAAGTAACTCAAATTAGAATTGAAAAAACAGGCGCTACAGCTCCACAACCAACAGATAGTATTACAATTCGATTGCCTAAATTAGTTTCAGCAGGGGCATTGACATGTTATGGTATTGCATGTCCTGGAGGTTCAGGTAGTTCACAATCTTATATAATTAGAACAGATGCAACTTACCAATATTTAACTTTTCAATACCCAAATACAGCCGGAGCAAATGGTGATACTCTGTTATATAATTTTCCTATGACAACAATAAATAAAGCCATTTGCGAAAATAATCAAACAGTTAAAGCTGATGTATTTCAACAATTAACTATTTATTGCGGTACTCCAATACCTACCAACTTATGTCCTAATGCCAAAGCTAGTTTGGGAAGTGAAACAAAATTATTTGATATTAGGAAAGCTAATTTAAGTTTTGATGCTTATAGTAGCACCTATGTATATCCAAGTTTATACAAATATGTATTTAGTGGCAATGTATTGAATACAAGTGCTTATGTTGAGGCTGATAATGGCGTCACTTTAAAAACATTTATGGATATTAACAACAACTTAACTTATGAAAAAGGAATAGATTCTTTAGTAAAAACTACTGTTTTAACTACAAGTATTCCAACAAATGGTTCTGTTGCTTTTAGCGATAGTTTTGAGAATAATTTATATCCACCTAGCCCTAGTTTGCCTATGTACACAGTTATAGATACAGGCGATGCTACTGTCAATTGTTTTTGTGGTGGTGTGGTAATGAGTCCATTTAATCAAGCTTTGCCTATTGAGTTTTTAAGCATTAAAGCAAATAATTTGAATAATTTAACGGGTAAAGTAGTATGGCTAACTAATACAGATATAGCTACAAGTAAATTTAATGTTTACCGCAAATTAGCTAACGAAATTCAATTTGTCAAAATAGGCGAGGTATACAATAAAGGAATAAATGGTGTCAATGAATTTGTATATTATAATCCGATAAGCAACTTAGCGGAGGGCTTAATTTACTACCAAATTGAGGCTGTAAGTAATAATGGTATTGGTAAAAAAAGTAAAATTACAAGTATTTTAAAAACCAATGTTTTATCAGCTAATTTAGTATTTACATTATTGCCTAATCCTGCGACAAATATGGTAAAAGTTAATTTGAACGAAGGTTTGTCAGATGGTATTGTAAAAATAATGGATATGAATGGCAAAGAAGTGTTAATGCAAAATTTTGAAGGCTTAGTTGCCACCTTAAATACCAGTCAATTGGCAGCTGGGATTTACAGTGTACAAGTAACTAGTCAAGAGGGTATTGTAGAAACCAAAAAATTAAGTATTTTAAGATAAGATAAAGTGTATTTATAATTTTATTTTAATGGGTAGTATGTTTTTACCCTCTCTTTTTTTATTAAGTTTCATTTTGATATGTATAGTTTCTAAAAAAGCGTTTCTCATATGGCTTTGATATGCTGACGTAGGATGAATCTGTACAACATAGATTAATACCTTGCTATTTTCAGGATGACTAGCAAAATTATGTACTATACTCAAAGTGAAACGGGATAATGACTAAAAACTGCCCCAAAAGATAATCTGGCGTGGTGATAGAATATGGTATGTTTAGCCTAAAATTGTTTAGTTTAATTTATTTAATACAGAATTTCTCGAAGGCATATCCAATC
>CAYVDH010000203.1:0-5668 GCA_964450355.1 uncultured Flavobacteriaceae bacterium | reverse complement strand
GAAATATCTAGAATAACTAAAGAAGTTTTAATGAAATTAATGAACTTATAAGATTTAAAATAAGAAATTTGATGTTTTAAATTTGAAAATTTAAAAGTATAATCCTTTTTTAACCGATGAAAAGAAGCTATTAAACTTGTTTTTTCTACTAGGGATTTAAAAAAGCAAAAGTCGGGAGTTGTAAAATATCCAATTAGACCTGTGCCATAACTCGGGTCTTTTTTTTATATGAGAGTGCATTGCTCAGGCGTAAGCAAGCGCCCCGACACTGTAGGCTGCTCCATCAGGAGCAGGTACGTAACGAAGTGGAGTACGGAACCCGGAAGGGGAGGAAATGGCGCCCAAATTAAATTTTAAATGCAGTGAATTAAGATTTTAAAAAACACTGTAAATTATTTTAAATTTAAATTTACTTTTGCTAACAAATGCAAACCATTCCTTTGGCTGAGAGAGTAAGACCCAAAAATTTGGATCAATACATTGGTCAGAGTCACCTTATAGGTAAAAATGCGCCTTTGAGAAACCTCATTGAAAACAATACCTTGAGTTCAATTTTATTGTGGGGGCCGCCAGGAGTAGGGAAAACAACTTTGGCGAAAATAATAGGAGAAACATTGAATTTGCCTTTTGTTCAGCTTAGTGCAATTAGCGCTGGAGTTGCCGAAGTAAGAAAAATCATTGCTGATTCAAAATTGATGGGAAAAACCATTTTGTTTTTAGATGAAATTCATCGATTCAATAAAAGTCAACAAGATGCTTTGCTAGGCGCAGTAGAATCAGGTAAAATATTGTTAATAGGCGCAACCACCGAAAATCCCTCTTTTGAAGTGAACAATGCCTTGCTTTCACGTTGTCAGGTATATGTATTGCAAGAATTAACTAAAGGTGAATTGTTGTCTATGGCTACTCACGCAATTGAATGTGATGAACTGCTTAAAAACAAAAAAATTACTATTAAAGAAAATGAAGCTTTATTGCAGTTTAGTGGTGGTGATGGCAGAAGACTGCTCAATATCATAGAGCTATTGTCTTCTCAACAAGCCAATGAGATAATTATAGATAACGAAACAGTAGCTAAAGTATTACAGACCCAAACTATAGTGTACGACAAAGCTGGTGAAGAACATTACAACATCATATCTGCTTTCATAAAAAGCATGAGGGGAAGTGACCCCAATGCTGCTATTTATTATTTAGCTAGAATGATAGAAGGTGGTGAAAATCCTGAATTCATAGCTCGTAGAATGTTGATATTAGCCTCCGAAGACATAGGCAATGCTAATCCTACCGCCCTTGTATTGGCTACGAATACACTTACAGCAATTCAAACAATTGGCATGCCTGAAGGCAGAATCATATTGGCTCAATGTGCTACTTATTTGGCTTGTAGTCCTAAAAGCAATGCTTCGTATGTTGCCATTGACGAAGCTTTGGCTTATGTTCGAAGTCATAAGCCAGAGCCAACCCCATTGCACTTAAGAAATGCTCCAACAAAATTAATGAAAGAGCTTAATTATGGTAAAAATTATGCTTATGCTCACCAGTTTCAAGGCAATTTTGTGAATCTAGAATTCATGCCTGAAACGCTGTCTGGCAAGGTGTTTTACAACCCAGGAAATACCCCACGTGAAAATGAATTGAGAGATTTTTTGAAAAAAAGGTGGAAAGAAAAATACAACTATTGAAATGAAAATAATTACATACAACCTGAATGGAATACGTTCTGCTATCAACAAAAATTTTATAGAATTTGTAAAAAATGAAAATCCAGATGTATTGTGTTTGCAAGAACTTAAAGCCAATGTCGAAGATATTAATGAATCGTTGTTTACTGAGTTAGGTTACCATTGTTATTGGTATTCTGCACAAAAAAAAGGGTACAGTGGTGTAGCTATTTTAAGTAAAACCAAGCCAGACAAGGTAGTGTATGGTTGTCAGCACGAGTTGTTTGATTATGAAGGCAGGGTTATCAGAGTTGATTATGGAAATACCAGCATTTTTAGTTGTTATTTTCCATCAGGCACTACTGGCGATATAAGACAAGAGGTGAAATATGATTTTCTGAATTACTTTTATGATTACATACAGGGGTTTAGAAACAAAGATAGAAAATTAATAGTGTGTGGCGATTACAACATTTGTCACAAGGCTATAGACATTCATGACCCTATAGGAAATAAAAATTCAAGTGGTTTCTTGCCTGAAGAAAGGGCTTGGATGGACAAATGGTTTGAAGCTGGCATGATAGATTCCTTTAGGCATTTAAATCCCGAAGGCGATAATTATACTTGGTGGAGTTTTAGAACTGGAGCTAGGGACAGAAACAAAGGCTGGCGAATAGATTACATCTCGGTTTCAGATAATTTACAAAACAATATAATCAAATCAGGATTGTACAATCAATATGTTCATAGTGACCATTGCGGTTCATTTGTGGAATTAACATGATAAAAAAAATAAAATATTTTTTGTGGAAATTGTTCAAATCCCCAGAGCGAAAATGGGTGGGATGGTCAACCTTATTTACTGATTTTAGAAGCCAATTGTATTCAGTTTTTTTTATGCCTAAGTCCAAGCCAATCACTGTGTGTGTTGGAGTTAAAAACAGAAGCAATTATTTGCTCCAAGTGTTGATACATTCGCTTAATCAGGTGCATGATAAAAACAATGTTGCCCTTTGTGTTTTAGATTGTGGTAGCAACGATGTAGTTGATTTGCATAACGAGATAAAACAAAAATGGGATGGCAACTTAATTTACCATTTGCATGAACAAAATTTTGAACGAAGTAAAGTCTATAATCAATTAGTAAATTTATCGTTGAATGAACTGGTATTTATTTGTGATGCAGATATACAATTGCCCAAAGACATAGTAAAAAAAGTAAATAAATACACCAATCGATTCACTTCTTGGTTTCCAATTTTGTGGTGGATGAACGAAGATAATGTTACAGGTAAATTTTTCAGTGCTAGCACAGGGATGCTAGCAACCATTAAATCTAATTTTATAAAAACTGGAGGTTATGATGAATCAATCAAAGAATGGGGTAAAGAAGATTGGTTGTTGTATTTTGAATTTTATAAATCAAGAATAAGTTGCAGGCGTACATTTGAAAAAGAGATGATACACCATTACCATCCATCGTTACAGCCTAAAGATTTTAAACCATTATTTTGAATACATTCATGAAAAAATCATTACTAATTGCATTCTTGTTTTCCTGCTCTATTTTGTTTTCCCAAAAAATAAGCAATTTGGATTTATTGGAATTTTACAATCAAAAACCGAATGCTGAAATTCCAATCATTGCTTTAGTTAATCCTTGTTTTGATGAGGTAAAATGGAAGTCATATAACTTAAATATAAACAGCAAAATAGACGATGTAATCACTCTAAGGATATTGCCAAGTCAGTTGGACTTGCTTTTGAAAGACCAAGGAATAGAATGCATTCAAATAGCACGAAAAATTTCACCTAAGTTAAATAGGACCATACCAGACATCAGAGCTGATAGCGTGTATTTGGGAGCAGGACTTAAAACACCTTATACAGGTAAAAATGTGTTAATAGGAATTACTGATTGGGGATTTGATTACACACACCCAATGTTTTATGACACCAGTTTGAATCACACAAGGATTGTTGCAGCTTGGGATCAATTTAAAACATCTGGCCCTTCACCATCTGGTTTTACTTATGGTACCGAATACAATGGAGAAACAGAGCTTTTAAATGCAAAATCGGATACCTTTAATGTGTATGAATACGCCACACATGGCAGTCATGTGGCAGGAATAGCAGGTGGGGGTGGTGCTGGAAGTTTGCCCAAAGGGGTAGCTTTTGAATC
This sequence comes from uncultured Flavobacteriaceae bacterium, assembly GCA_964450355.1. GTDB lineage: Bacteria > Bacteroidota > Bacteroidia > NS11-12g > UBA955 > CAYVDH01. Next base: position 1,819 of record CAYVDH010000203.1, on the reverse strand, counting down.
TGAGTTTTTATTGGCTACATTTTTAGTGGATGAATCGGCTGTGATAGATGCTTTTAATTGGATGAAAAAGAAAGCCGATAAATTGAACAAACGGTTGGTGATAAACATGAGTTGGGGATTGCATCATTTTGGTACTTTAGATGGTACATCGCTATTGAGTAGGGCTATCAATTCATTGTCTGCCCAAGGAGTAATATTTGTGTCTTCAGGTGGAAATAATGGTGACGTAGATTTTCATATTAGAAAAACATTTGCAAACGATACACTCAAAAGTTTGATAGAATTTTACAGCTATGCTGCACACAACAAAATGTGGGGGCAAAGCATTACAGCTTGGGGCGAAAAAAACAATGAATTTCAAATTGGGTTTGATGTGTATAATTCATCTAAAACGAAAATGTACCAAGGAGAGCTATACAAGTTCAATAACAGTGTGAATTACATGGATAGCTTTGTTGTCATAGGAATTGATACTGTTTTTTTTAATTTGAGAATGGAAAAATCCAATCCATACAATCAAAAGCCTCATGCCCGTTTAAGAATTAAAAATAAAAATACCAGCTTGTACATTGGATTAAAATCAACTGCTAACAATGGGACAGTGCACTATTGGAATGTCACAGAACTAAGCAATGATGTAGGAAATTGGGGAATGCCATTTTCTGCATTTATCAATGGGTGGTCAAATGGTGACAATCGTTATGCCATATCAGAGCCCGCCACTACACAATCTGTAATTACAGTAGCTGCACACAATTACGAATTCCGAAGACCCAATGGTATAGTTACTGGAGGAGCAATAGCTTCATTTTCCAGTTACGGTCCTACGGCAGATGGCAGAATGAAACCCGATGTATCTGCGCCTGGAGTCAATGTGTTGTCTTCCATCTCATCGTTTACCACTAATGGTTACACTTTAGCACAGCAAGTGAATTTTAATGGTAGGAATTACCCTTTTGCACGATTTTCAGGAACCTCTATGTCTTCGCCTACAGTGGCTGGAGTGGTGGCGTTGATGTTGAGCGCTAATAATAAATTAAGTGCCTCACAGGTTAAAGAAATACTTATTGCTACAGCTAGGGAAGACATCAACACAGGGGTGTTGAGTGCTTCTGGCGACACGCTTTGGGGTCATGGCAAAGTCAATGCAATGGCTGCTGTAAGTATGGCAGAAAAAATGAAAAATAATGTTGAGGCTAAGTTCATGGTGTATCCCAATCCAAGCAGTGATTATGTTGTAGTAATTAACGATGAGAAAGATGAATTTGAAATGGAGTTGGTAGATGCGCTAGGTCAGGTAGTATTAAAGAAATGGATTAAAAATGGTGACAAGGTAGATATACAACATTTAAGTTCAGGGATATATTATATAAGAAGTCAATTTGAAGCCAATAAGTTGAGGTTAGCAGTGGTAAGAGAATAGTGGTTTCAGGGACTTATTAAATACAATTTGGGCATGCCCCTCCTTGGGTCGGGTCGGGCTAATTCATTACAAGTCCTCGTCTCGGCAGAGCCGAGTCTCCGGGCTTTTCATTGCTATCCCTCATGCTTGCTTACGCCTGAGTAAGGTGGGTTCCATTAGTAAAAAAATAGATATACCAAACTGACTTACCTTTAATTGCTAAATAAAACAAGTGATAGTTTTTAAGCAAAAAGTACCAATACTTTATATTTACCCATTCCCTAGAATGCCACCTTCAATCACCATCCTGTTACAAGTTGGCATGCCATAATTTTCATTAGTTTAATAAGTCGCCATCAATTGTTTTTAAATTTATAAAAAATATCGCTTCAAATACTTTAATTCAATTATTCAAAC
>CAYVDH010000202.1:0-5729 GCA_964450355.1 uncultured Flavobacteriaceae bacterium | reverse complement strand
ACCTAATCCTGTCTTTTTTTGCTTCCTTTCCATAATAAAAGTGGTCGTTTTTTTTAATTTGTGATGACACACTTTTTAGAACAGTCTCCTTAAACTTAGAAGTTTTGTCGCTAAACTTAGAAGTTTTGTCGTTAAACTTAGAAGTTTCGTCCTTAAACTTAGAAGTTTTGTCGTTAAACTTAGAAGTTTTGTCGTTAAACTTAGAAGTTTTGTCGTTAAACTTCTAAGTAAAATTCATAAAAAATGGATAAAAAGGCTTTTTTGGAGGTATTTAACGCCTTTTGGTCTGACCCCTTTCAGTTTATGGCTCGATAACCACTTAGCAACGGCGAACTGTATTACCCAAAAGTCTTTGCCCGAAATGGTGAGGGCTTTTTTTTTGTTAAATTATGTTACCGACACCTTTATCCTTTAATAGATGTAGGCAGGTGTCGGTAACATAATAGAAAATGGAGAAAGTAACCAAGCAAAGCAAAATAGTATAACAGATAAACATGAAAAGCATTCCTCAAAATACGCTTGGTAAGCCTAAAAATTGCTTCCGATAGACACAATTTTCGATTTCATGGCAGCAAAAGTGAAAATGATAGTAACAAAAGCTAAAATCGTAGTAGAAAAAGCTAAAATCGTAGTAGAAATTGGGGGTTGAAGCCTATCAGTTGCAAAAGATACGTAACAAAAGCAAAAATCGTAGTCGCAAAAGGGAAAATCGTAGTAGAAAAAACAAAAATCGTAGTAACAAAATTGAAAATCGTAGTCGCAAAACTGAAAATCATAGTAACAAAAGCAAAAATCGTAGTCGCTAATGAAAAAATCGTAGTCGCTTTTACAAAAGATACGTTACAAAAGTGAAAATCGTAGTAGAAAAAGCTAAAATCGTAGTAACAAATGAAAAAATCGTAGTAGAAATAGCAAAAACCATAGTAACAAACATGATTTTGTATAGATAAACGATTTTAGAAGGGGAGTATTAAAAAATAATCCGTTAAATCTTTTTCAATCACTCTTAATGATTGGTCTGACCCCTATCAGTTTATGCCTCGATAACCTCTAAACATCGGTGAAATGTATGAACAAAAAGCCCTTGCCCGAAACGGTGAGGGCTTTTTTTGTGATAATATTAGTGGTTTGTTGGAAATTGGTTATGTTTGTGGGGAGAAAACAATTGTGTATGTACAAAAATGCATTTCGTATAGTAAACCCAAATAGGTTGATTTACGCAATAAACTTGCGTATATACTTTGTTTGTGGGCAAGTAATAAAAATTATAACAATCAATATAATAACCCTAGTATTTTCAGCCAAATTGGCATTTGCTTGCAGTTGCAGTATGGGTTTGATTGATTTACCAATCAAAGAAATGGGCTGGACGCAAACTGAGACAAGTGGGATTTCGAGTATTTCAGATGTAATATTTACCGGTATTTTGCTGGACGCACAAGTAGTTGAAGAAACCTATCAGAGTTTTTTTCTTTATGAAACAAAAGAAAAAAAGTATGAACTCAAATTCAAGTTAATTAAATCATACAAAGGCGGTAAAAGTGATACAATAAAAATCAGAACTAACTACGGTAGTGATGCTTGTGGTTTTGGAGCAAAACTAAATACGGAGTGTTTAATATTTGGTGCAAAAGGGCGTGGGGGATACTTCTACACCTATAGTTCTGAATGTTGTAAGAGCATTTCTAAAGAAGAAGATGAAATAAAGTATAATAAATACGTTAGGTTTCTTGAATCATTGACCAATATGATAGACGGAGAATACATTTTTTATCAATCAAGAGGATATTGGCTAGGCGGATTTTCAGACACTTTGGAAGCCATACGATACAACATAAAGAATGGAAAACTTGAAGGCACCTGGCAAATTAAAGACAGAAATGAACGAATTTTAGAAAGAGGGGAATATAAAAACGGTCAAAAAACCGGAACTTGGGAAGTGATATCATATACAGAAAGCGATTGGAAGGATGCAGACGTGCAGATAAAGATAGAGAAAATACTTTATCAAAATGGATTGCCAAAAAAAAGCTATATCACTGTTGAAGATAAGGTATTTGTTGGGGATAAACCATTTCATTATCAATTAATTAGAAAGCAAAAAATCAAGAAAAAATATAAACACTTCGACATAAAAAAGTAAATGCCAATAACAACGGCTAGCTGTTGTTAACAGTAAGCACAAAAAAACCAAAGTATGATCCTAACAGAAATAGAATACAAAGCATATTTAGAAACACACCTTGAACTTCTATATTTCGTTGGGATTCAAAGCAAATTCTTTGATTCTGATTTTAGTTTTGACCAATTTCGCAAATTGGATTATACTGTTAAATTAGAATGTAGAGACACGTTATTGTCCGATATGAAATTATTGGACGATTACCTCTCATCAAATATTAATAGTCTGACAAAAGAGAAAATTGCCATTTTGAAAGGTTTCAAAAAGTCTATTACCGGCGAGTTTGTCATTTTAAAATGTTTGACCAGCTATGCCATTTTTAATAGCGTTGATGACAATAAATTTTATGCGGTAAAGGCATTAAGTGATGGATTTGATGATTTTTATGATCGGTTTCCCGTTCTCGTCAATGCCACAATTTTGCCTTTTAATGGCCAAATTATTTACGATGGCTTTCTCGAAACATCAGATATTACTTTCGGTCCCGGAATGAAATCTGACATGAATGAAGATTATAAACAAGCAAAAAAGAATAATCAAATAGTGATGACATTGTGAGAAGATAACCTACTGCTAACAGCACGTTTGCAATAGGTGGGGTTTCGTGCTTCCATGACAGTTTTGTGGTTACAAAAAGTTCAGTTCTTCAAATGAACATTTGTACTGAAAAGCCCGCCCATCGCAAATCTGCAAACCATTTGTGGCAAGCGTAAAACATAACCTAACAATAAATTCAACAACATTATGAAAATAGAAACTGCCGACCTTTGCGACAAATTTATTACTAAAATATCTGTTGCACTACCAATTGGCTTTAAAGACTTTGGCGGCAAAAAATCATTCCACGGAAAAATAGTAACTATTAAGTGTTTTGAAAACAATCCATTGGTGCGACAAACATTAGAGACAGACGGAACAGACAAGGTTCTCGTTGTAGATGGTGGCGGCTCGAACCGATGCGCATTAATGGGTGATAATATGGCTGAATTAGCTGTTAGAAATAATTGGAATGGAATAATTATTTATGGTTGTATCCGCGACAGTGTTGCAATTTCAAAACTGGATATTGGGTTAAAAGCACTAAATGTAAACCCACTAAAAAGCGGAAAGAAAAATGAAGGGGAGATAAATGCCATTCTAAATTTTGCGAACATCGAATTTGTATCGAATCATTTCATTTATTGTGACGAAGATGGAATAGTAGTTTCAGAAGAAAAATTACATTAAAATGAAAATTACAATTTTGGACGATTATCAAAACATAATTAAAGAGCTTAAATGTTTTGACCTGTTAATGAATCAGGATGTCCAAATTCTTAACTATACAGAAAAAGACCCGAAATCTTTAGCAGAAAAATTGCAAGACACAAATATTCTTGTGTTGACAAGGGAAAGAACATCGGTGGACGCAGTATTACTTTCACTACTTCCAAACCTAAAACTCATCAGTCAGACCGGTAAAATTTCCAACCACTTAAATTTAGTCGATTGCACAAAATATAAAGTTGCCGTTGCGGAAGGAGTTGGCTCAGCAATCGCACCGGCAGAGTTGACTTGGGCTTTGCTAATGAATACGGTAAGAAATATCCCACAGGCAATCGAAGGAATGAAAAATGGAAAGTGGCAAATAAACATTGGTTCGACTATTCATGGCAAAACACTTGGAATTTGGGGTTATGGAAAAATTGGGCAAAAGATTGCTCAATATGCCAAAGTCTTCGGAGCAAAAGTTTTAATTTGGGGAAGCGAAACATCACGAGAAAAAGCGGTTGCCGATGGTTTTGAAAAGGCTGAGTCGAAAGAAACTTTTTTCAAAACATCAGACATCATAACATTGCACCTCCGACTTAATGAAAAAACAACCGGAATAGTTAAAGAAAGTGACTTGATGTGTATGAAAGAAAATTCAGTATTAATAAACACGGCAAGAGCGGAACTTATTGAAAAAGGAAAGCTATTGAAATGCTTAGCAATGGGAAGACCGTTATTTATTGGACTTGACGTTTATGAAGAAGAGCCTATCTACGACATAAATTTTGAGTTTCTTAAATTCCCAAATGTAGTTTGTACACCACATTTGGGTTACGTTGAACGAAACGGGTATGAATTATATTTTGGAAAAGCATTTGAAAACGTAATGAATTTCATTAACGGTAATCCTACAAATATTGCTAACCCTGAGGTTCTATGAATAAACGCCAGCCTCTAATATGGGCAAGACAGTACGAATTGAAACATTTGAGCAATCAATAAACTTGGTGTTGAATGGAGCATTTGTAAATTTATTTCCCTGCCTCGTCATTTGCCAAATTGTTAGCTGTAACCATAAAATACGAAAAATGAAATTCACACTTAGAAATATCTCTTTATTGATTTTAGTTTCCTCATTTATTTCTTGTAATGGACAGGTTAAAAATGACAAATCATCACCCGAAGTTGAGAAGGTCACAGAAGTAATCAAAATTCCTCTTCCTAATAACGGGTTTTCAAATGGTTACGTAGATATAGACGGTACGCTTTGGTTCACAAGTAATGGTGGTGGTGTTTACCATTTTGACGGTAAAACATGTAAAAATTATACTATGAAAGACGGATTGAGTAGTAATCGAGTCTTTTCAATACTTTCCGACAATAAAAATAATCTATGGTTCGGAACTCAAAATGGTTTAACCAAATACGACAGAAAAAAGTTTGAACAAATACCGCTGCCATACCAAGACACCACAACAGGTTGGATTAGCACTGTTTACCCCACTCTAAGCCCCAATGCTGCTTATGCTTTAGCAACCGATAATAACAACAACTTATGGATTGGCACTGGTGGTGCTGGAGCCTATTGCTATGATGGGAAAAACTTCAAATCCTATTTAACCGAAATCGGACAAAAACAAATAGATAGTTTGTACCACAATTGGATTCCTTTTATAAGAAAAGATAGCAAAGGAAATATGTGGTTTGCATCAATGACTCACGGTGGAGTCAGTCAATTTGATGGTAAAGAATTTACACAATATTTGATAAAAGATGGATTATGTGAAGACCAAATACGAACTATTTACTGCGACAAATCTGGAAAGATATGGTTTGGGTTTAACGGAAATAGAAATAGTGGATTAACTGTTTATGACGGTAGCTCATTCAAAACATATTCTGTTGAAGACGGTCTTTGCAATAAGCGAATTCGTGCAATTCATGAAGATAAAAATGGTAATCTTTGGCTTGGTGCTGACTTGGTTAATTTATGCATTTTTGATGGTCAAAAGTTTTCTGAATTTAACTACAACGGAAAGGCTTTCTCTGATGTACTATTCATTTTTGGCGATTTAGAGGATAATATTTGGTTTGGTGGAGCGAATGGAATTTGGAAATATGATGGAGAAATAGTAACTGAAATGACTACGAATAAATAGTAAAATGGCAACAGCTAACAGGCGTTTGGCAAAAAAGCGGGTTCAGTGGTTAAATGAAGCTTTGTGCTTCGTATCAAGTTCAGTGCTGGCAGACAGTTTTGTGCTTCGAAATCGCCAACTTCGTAAACCCCCGAAAC
>CAYVDH010000201.1:0-5901 GCA_964450355.1 uncultured Flavobacteriaceae bacterium | reverse complement strand
CACGATTATAAACAACAATGAAAATGCAGTTCCCCAAACCCCGAAGGGGTGACATTGTTATAAACAATGAAATTAAAGAGACAACAACCCTGAAAGGGTGGCATTAAATCAATTAAATTTCCCCTTCGTTTTATTGCAAAAACTTCTTGTATGTTTATATCTAAAAATGTTTCTGACATCGATTTATTCTTTATCATATCATCCATTCTGGGTTTTGGAATTTAAATGTTTTTAAATTCTATAATCATATCAACCCTTCGGGTTTTTAGTACATAAATGAATTAACATTCAGTCAAATATTAGAAATTATTTTAATCTAACTTCAGAGAATCATAGTTTATAAATGTTTATTTCTTTTTTAAATATAATCTTTCTTCATAAATCAGTTTTCCTTGAGAATCCATACTTACATATGAGAAAATGTATTTTTTATGACCATTTTTAGTGATAGTATATGTGGCATAAATTACATTCCCAGCATTTGGTTCTTTAAAAAAATTAATCACTCTCATGCTGCCTTGGTCACAATGCCATAATGGAGTTTGTGTGCGAATATTGTTGTCTAACCATCCTTTAGGAATCTCTGAAAGAGAATACTCACAGTCATTATACCAATCAGAGCCTGGTTTGTTGTCTGTCATTAAATTAATGATCCCTTCTAAATCTTTCTTATAAGTAGAAGTTATAGTGATACCATCATTTGAATAATAATCTACTTCATAATGGTAAAAATCGTATTCACCTTCTATTTTTTTTCGAGCATTATCTTCTTTTGCACATGCAGAAAGTAGTAAAAAAATAATAAAAAAGATTATTGTAGTTTTATTTTTCATTTTTTGTTTTATTTATGGGTTGAATCAAATAAGAGATTCTAAAAATTAAACCTATACTGTTATGATTTCCTTTCACATTTTTACCTTCATAAGTACCTCCACTTGTGTTTACAGCAGGGTAAAATGAGTTGAAATCTTGAGGTATCCAAGAGTAATTTATTGGGGCATTGACGCCTTTAGCATAGGTGGGGTCATAATACTCAGTTGTAAATCCATTAGTTGTAAGTAAAAAACCAGCTTCTACTCCTAAATGTTTAAAAAACACTTTTTGCTTTGTTATTTCTAAATTCATATTGGCAATATAGGTTACTCCATAAACCCCATTTAAACTCTTTTCTTTACCAAAACTTATAGCTCCACTAGGATATATAAAATAACTTTCAATTACAGAATTTGCAAATCCCAATCCTAATTTCATAGCTACTCCTTTTGAGTTTCTACCTCCAAAATAGACATTTCCTCCTTTTGTAATTGTTTTAAATATTCTACTACCATAAGCAAATTCTGCTTCACACTTACTAGTGAATTTATAGTGTTGAAAACCTGTAATAGAGCTCCCTCCCTTCTCATTTGACAATAAGTAATTAAATCCCCAATTAAAATCATGAGCTGTTTTGTATCCTTTTACTTTCATATTTGGTTCACCATTGGCTATCCAATATTCTTCAAAACTGCGCATAGATCTTCGCAGGCTTCTATTTCCAAAATTATAAAGATTGTAACCTGTATAAATCTCAAAATTAGATTTTTGAGCGTTTGTTTCAAAAATTGAAACAAAAAAAAGCAATAAAAATATTAATTTATTCATAGTATATCAAATTGGCTGTAACTTTCAATCCTTCTAATGTGCATGCAACTCCATAAATTCTTTCAGAATATACGCCATTGATATAAGGTTGAGTAAGTAAAGATACAAATGCAACATTTGCAGATGTTGAAGGAGTGATATTGTTAAATGACATATTACTTAAATTCAAACGATGTAGGCCTTTTTCTGTATTCAATATTAAGTCATTTTTACCTTTTCTATAAAACATTTGTGATATTGAATTGATTAAATTATTAGTAAACAAATACGTTAATTTTCTTGTTGTTTTATCAAAACTATAAATCCTGAAATTTTCTTTCATGCCTTTACATGTAACTGATATATATACAATATTACCTGCGTCCACACTTTTAACATAGCCATCGCCAAAATTATAACCAATGCCTCCCAAATCACATAAAAAGGAAGTATCTATTGGTTTGGTAAAATTATAATAACCAGTCATTGTTGTAGGATCGCCCCATTTACTTTTAAATGTATCGCAAATTTCTAAAACATTCAGGCGCATTTTATAGTTTCCAATAAAATCTATATTTGAGTAAAATGCTTTAAATCCACTGGGGTTGTTTTTTATATATTCGTCATCAATAGTGAAATTGCCATTGTTGTAGCCACCCAATTGGAATTTAAGAAACTGTCCATTTACTAAATTTAATACGGAAGCAGTGCTTGAATTTGCGATGTTAAAACAAATGCTATACTTGTATTCTGGTATAAAATTAATAACACTGGTAATGTTGTTTGGCCAAAATGTGGTTGCATCACCACTAAAAATAGGAATTTTATCCTTATACAATTTAAAACCACCATTCAAGACTAAAGAGCGTTCCGATGTCTCATTTTCTAAAAAGTAAAATTTATCAGTTTTGGAATTAAAATTTAGAGCTTGTGGTAAAAATTCAGATGTTGTTGAGTTTTGCAGTTTAAAATATACATAATTAAAACTGCCTCCAAAAAATGGATCGTTATCGTTTATTCTTAATTTCCAATAAAATGCATCATTGTATTTTTCTAAACTTACATTATCAATTCCTACCAAAAACAAGTTCTTTAAATCCATTTTATATTTATTCTCAATGGTCCATCCCTGGCCACTTACTAAAGATGGGATTTCAGAATTTGGATCTTTAGGTTTGTTTTTATCTTTTTTACATGAATAAAATTGTGAAATTAATAGTAAGTAAAGGATTGATAGTTTTATAGATTTCATCATGTTATTAAAATTTAGGATAAGGACTAAAATATCTTGTAATAGAATCTGTAACATTAAAACTAGGCACATGCCCTTCACTATTTGGCAAATTACCAATCATTATATTTGAGCGATAATTTCCACTATAAAAAGTAGCCTTTCCATTTAAAAAATTATAGGAAGATTTATCTTTTAATCCAAATCTATTGACATAATCATTTTCTGCCCTAAAATAATCTGTAAGTACTAATTTGGAATTCATTCCATCATAAGACTCAATAGATCCAATTGCAAAACTCGCATTGGCATTAAATTGTTCATTGAGCATAAGGTTGCCTTTAATATAATAGGTTTTATTATTATTAGTCACTTTTAAACTATCAGTATAAACATAGTAGTAACTTTGATTGACATTGACAGTTGATTTATTAAAATAAATTTTACCATTATAAACGGAATTGTTGTTTTTAACATTAATTAAATTTAAGAAGGCGTAGTTTGTAAAATTAGATAAATAAGGATTTTGAAAGGTTAATTCAAATTTACCAGAAGTAACACTTGGGTTATAAACAAAAGGATTGTATTTATTGCTTGTACTTTTGTAATCAACATTAATGTTTGAATTTAGAATTGTATTTTTTACTTGAATATCAAATACACGTCTGGCAGCTGTTGTGTCTGTAGCACAATAGTTTGCTAAGTGAAAACTGCGATAAAAAACCATTAAATCTTGCGTTAAATTCAAAATGGGTTCTTTGTATTCTCCTTTTAAATCAAAATTTTCCTCCTTATCACATGAAACTAAATTTAGCATCAAAATAAAGCTTGCTAAAATTTTTATAAAATCAGTTTTATAATGTATATTTCTCATTCTTTTACTTCTTTTAATTTGTCTTTAATGCGTTTTACTGGAATCATATAGCCAAGCGTTATTGAACTTAAGCTAGCTAAGAAAGCATGTTTGTAATAACAATGTTCAAATTTTATTTGAATAACGCCCAGTTCTATGCCAGCATTCAATGAAAGAAATCGTGTGTTTTTAGAGAATTTGGGATGGTTTTCTGAAACAGGAGCAAATTCAAATCTATCATTAAAAGATTTATTTGCAGCAGCTTCTCCTTCTGCTGAATTAAAATGAGGCGATGATAAAATAGCATATCCGCCACCAATACCAAGGTAAGTACGTAACATAGAAGTTGGTAAATTAGCATCATGTCCTCCTGCATTTCCTAAGAGATTGATTAATTTAAATAAATCTATTGAAACACTTCCTCCAAATCTTTTAGCATTGAAAAAACCCGTAGATAATGAATTTGTTTTAACAAATTTATCAGTAGCTAAAGATAAATTTCTTTTGTTTTTAGTATCAGTATATGTTACTTTATTTTCATTGGTAGCTTCTGATGCAAAGCCAAGCTTTCCTAAATCGGCAAAAGCATCTACAGCCAATGCACCATGTCTAAAGAAATAACCAATACCAAACATTTTAGTTGAGCCAGCGTATCCAAAATTTTTAAAAGTATATCTTGGCCCCAATGACGAAATTCTGCCAATAGATTTTGCATATCTATCAAATTCATGGGTAAAAACATAATAATCTACTCGATAGGTGTTAGCACTTAATTGTGTTTTTTCACCAAAAACATATTTATTAACCCATCTGCCAACATAAATATCTTGTGGGTTTAAGACATTAAAAAGTCCATCAAATTTTATGGCTATTTCTGGGTAAATGCTAAATGGTTTTACATTAGGTGATTTGTTTTGTCTAAAATCAAAATTGCACTTAGCATCAATACCTACAAATGGAAATTGAAAACTTACCATGGGGGCTAATTTCAATCCTCTGATTCTTGTGTCGTTATATTTCCAAACTTTTAATTGCGTATAATTAGCGGATATACTAGGGACAAATAAAAAACCTTTAACATCTAAAGCTCTATTACCTCTTACTAATTTTTTAATAGTAAAATTTACACCAACTTTACTGTCATGTATATTTTGAATTATATCAATGCCATTTTCTATTGTTTTTACTCTACCGTATCCATAACTATACTCAAACCATTTGAATTGTAAATCATAATTATTCCAATTGTAGGTTTGAAAATCATTTGATAGGAATTTAGGTTTTAATTGGCTTACACTTAATGTAGCCACCATGTTGTGATAATAAGCTCTTTTTTGTTTAACAAGTGTAGAATCTCTATGATTTTCTGCATTTAATATGTTATAAAAAACACATGATACTAAGATAAATATTGTACTTTTTTTCATTATTTTTTAATAAAATAAATGCCAAATTTTAACTCTATTTTTGACATATCAAAAGGTTTAGTATCGCTATCTGTAGTGCCTTTTATATAATCATATATAACGCCAAAATATGCACCTTTTTGCTTTCCAAAATACAATGTTGTGTTTACATTATAATTTCCTTTTATTAAATATTCTTCTCCATCAATAAATAATCCACCTGGTACTTTGCCAGCATCTCTGTATACAACCAAATCCCTGCCAATACCAAAAGTAGTAATCCATGTAAATTTCTTAATATTTTTTGAATATCCAATATTAAGGCCAAAAATACTTTTTGTTTTAAATTTACCATATTGTCTAGTACCTATATTGTTAAAATTCCAATATGCACCATACATTAATCCACTTTTTTTGTTAATACAATATTTAAAATTAAGAACTTCTCCATGATGTGCAATAGCATCATCATAACCAGCATTTCCTTTGCCTATACTATCTGATAAATTATTTAGTCTATATGAAGTTTGAAAATTTTTAAATAATGGCACTTTCCTAGGGGTAAATAAAAAACCACTGAAATCGGCAAAATTAGCATAAACTTCAAAATAAGTGCCATTATTGAAGCCAATACCTGATAATGCTAAGTCTAATTTTAATGCAGATCCACCATCTTTTGGAAATTTATTAAAGCTGTTTTGATATAAACCATTTGTAGTGCCATATAAATTTTTTAAACCAAATTTCCAGCAGCTACTTTCTGTTGTTTTAACTTGACTATATGAATAATT
>CAYVDH010000200.1:0-5924 GCA_964450355.1 uncultured Flavobacteriaceae bacterium | reverse complement strand
TTTTTATTCTAATGGTAAATTTTCTATTCTTTTTATTTCTTTCTTATCTATGCTGTAAATCCATAATGTGACTATCACAAAAAAGACGACAAACAAAACAAGTGAAATGATGGGGTAAATGCTTACCCCTGTTATCTGGGTTAAATAAGTTGAGAATTTCATGATTAATTATTTTTTATTTTCTAATTGTATATCGGTTCCTAATCGTTTTAAATAAGCTATCAAAGCAATGATTTCTTTGTCTCTTGAAATTTCAATTTTATTTGATTTCAATTCTTCCACAATTTTATCTGCTTGTTTTTCTAAATCTTGATTCGCTATTGCTTCATAATTATCTGGATATGGTGCTCCCATGTTTCTCATCACATGTATTTTAGACATGGTACTTCCTTTGTCTATTTCATTTTCATACAAAGATGGATATGGTGGCATGATTGAACCTTTTATGAATTCCGATGGCTTAAGCATGTGATTGAAATGCCATGCTGCACTTGGTTGATTCACTCCTTCTCTTGCCAAATCAGGACCAGTACGTTTACTTCCCCATTGGAATGGATGGTCATAAACAAATTCTCCTGCTTTAGAATATTCACCGTATCTAGCAACCTCATAACGGAAAGGACGTATCATCTGTGAGTGGCAATTGTAACAACCTTCTCTGATGTAGATATCACGGCCTTGTAATTCTAATGGAGTATATGGTTTCACTGATGCTATAGTTGGTATATTTTCTTTCACTAAGAACGTAGGAATTAATTCCACTAAACCTCCAATACCTACTACTACTAAACTCAATACCAATAACAACAATGGTTTTCTTTCGATGAAACTATGCCAAATAGAATGTGAAGGTGCTGTGTATTCTTTAACCAATGGAGCAGCTTGTGCTTCTTCTGATTCGATGAAAGCTCCTTGTTTAGCAGTTTTCATTAAATTATAAATCATCACTATAACTCCAACTAAAAACAAAGTACCACCTAAAGCTCTGATGACATAAAATGGTATAGCATCTTGAACTACATCTATAAATGTATATTGCAATGTTCCTTCGGGTGTAAATGCTTTCAACATGAAGTATGCACGGAACGCACTCCAATACATTGGTATAGCGTACAATAAGATTCCTAAAGTTCCAATCCAGAAATGAGTAGAAGCAAGTTTTTTAGAATACAATTTGGTATTGAACATTTTAGGTATTAACCAATACATCATACCAAATGTTAAAAATCCATTCCAACCTAATGCTCCAATATGAACGTGAGCAACAGTCCAATCGCTGTAGTGAGAAATTGCATTCACATTTTTCAAAGACAACATAGGACCTTCGAAAGTACTCATACCATAGCATGTAACAGCTACTACAAAGAATTTAAGAACTGGGTCTTCACGAACTTTATCCCATGCTCCTCTTAATGTAAATAAACCGTTTAACATACCACCCCAACTTGGTAAAATCAGCATGATAGAAAACACTGTGCCTAATGATTGAGCCCAATCTGGCAAGGCAGTATATAATAAATGGTGAGGACCGGCCCAAATGTATAAAAAAATCAAGCTCCAGAAATGCACTATACTTAATCTGTAAGAATACACAGGTCTGTCTGCTGCTTTAGGCAAGAAATAATACATCAATCCTAAGTAAGGAGTTGTTAAAAAGAATGCAACAGCATTGTGACCATACCACCATTGCACCAAGGCATCTTGTACCCCAGCATACCACGAGTAACTTTTAAATAAAGAAACTGGATACTCAAATGAATTAACAATGTGCAACATGGCTACAGTTACCCAAGAGGCGATAAAAAACCAAATAGCTACATACAAATGCCTTTCTCTTCTGCTTAAGATGGTACCAAACATATTGATACCAAAAACAACCCAAATAAGAGTAATTAAAATATCTATTGGCCATTCTAATTCTGCATATTCTTTTCCAGTAGTGAATCCAAATAACAGAGTTATTGCAGCTAATACAATGATCAATTGCCAACCCCAAAAATGTATTTTTCCAAGAGCTTTACTCCACATTGGTGTTTTTAATAACCTTGGAATTGCGTAGTACACTCCTGTGAAAATTCCATTTCCTACGAAGGCAAAAATGACTGCATTGGTGTGAACAGGTCTTAACCTACCAAATGCTAAATGTGGAAAGTAATCACTAAAATTCAAAATAGGAAAAGCCAATTGGAAGGCAGCTATTACCCCCAATAACATCCCTACTGCTCCCCAAAATATACATGCTATCGCAAATAATTTGGGAATTTTGTTGTCGTAATAAAATTTTTCTAGACTCATTTTTTTTATTTTTTTGTTGTTTTTTTGTTGTCAAATAAAAGTTTGTGAGCAGGACTTTGATCATCGTCAAATTGTCCGTTTTTTACACTCCATAAAAAGGCGATCAAAAATCCTCCTGCAATACAGATACTCACAATTAATAAGATGATGATAACACTCATTTTTTTAATATTGTGCTATTAAAAATTTAATCATATCGGTAGTAGTTACTATCCCTACTAAATTTTCATTTTCTACCACAGGCAAAGCATGAAAATTAGCTTGTGCAAACACTTCGGCTACTTCCTTAATAGAATCAGTAGAGTTAACTACTGTAGGATGATGAGTCATGACTTGTTCAATTGTTAATGAATCTAAAACGGCTGTTTGTGAAGATCCAGATTGATCGTATAACGACCCAAAATTCAATCGGCTAAAATCAGTACTGCTGATAATTCCAATGATTTCTTTACCATTTGTAACAGGTAAATGGTGAATTTTTTCAGAATTAAAAATGTCTGATACTGTTTTTAATGTTTCATTGATGTTTACAGTGTGAACATTTTTAGTCATAATGTGTGTGATTGGTTCTCTTTGTTTCATGATGATGTTAATTTATTTATTTTTTAAGTGATGTTTTTTTGCTAAAATTTCAGTGAGTCCATAAGTTAAAAAAATGATAGTAATGGAACTTGAAGGCATCAGAATAGCCGCTATTACTGGAGACAATATCCCTTGAACCGAGTAATACAATCCTATGACATTGTATATGGCTGAGATGACAAAAGTCCCTAATATGATGTTTTTGCTGTCTTTGGCTAATTGAATGAAATGACTTAATTTGGTTAAACTGCTAGCCTCTATGATGCAATCCGAAGATGGTGTGAATGTATTGGCAGTATCTGCAACCGCAATTCCAATATCGCTTTGTTTTAATGCCCCTGAATCATTAAGACCATCTCCTATCATCATCACATTCAAATGATGTTGATGTTGCAATTGGCTGATGTATTCAAGTTTTTGCTGAGGACTTTGGTTAAATAACACTTCACTGTCTTTGCCTAAAATTGTTTCTACATTTTTAAGCTCATTGTCATTGTCGCCCGAAATCAAAGACAAACTGTAATTTTTCTTTAAATTTTCTAACAAATTTGAAATTCCAAATCGATATTTATTAGTGATGACAAACACTCCTAGAACCTCCCCATCAATAGATACTAATACTTTTGAACCTTTAATTTCGTTTCTCGAATTGAATTTTTCAATGTAAGTTTCTGAACCAATTTTAATGTGTTTTTCGTTGATCCATCCTTCGATTCCTTTACCATGAATTTCTTTGAAATTAGTTACTTCAAGCACATTTTCTAGATTGAGGTATTCAAACACCAATTTACTGGCTGGATGTGATGATTGTTTAGCTAAAGATGCAATGAGTAATTTATTTTCATTGGAAATTACTTGACCTTGGTATCTGACATTGGAGCCATTTGCTTGAGTAATGGTACCTGTTTTATCTAACACAATGTGATTTATTTTACTGAATTTTTCAATCAAATCAGGAGACCTTAAGTAAAATTTATTTAAACCAAACAATCTTAAAATGTTACCATTTGTATAATTTTGACTTAACAGCAATGCACAAGGACAAGCAACAATCAATACAGTAGTTATAGCATTCCACATCAATGTATTTTTGCCCATATATCCCCAATACATTCCAGCAGTTATGCCAATAAGTAACACAGCATAAGTAAAGTATTTTCCAATGGTATCGTATAAGCTTACATTTACTTTTTCATGTTTTTTAAACACAGGATTATTCCATAAATTTGTTAAATAACTTTGTGACACTTCCTTTACCACTACCAATTCAATCATGCTACCTAATTGTTTTCCTCCGGCATATACCATTTCTCCTACATTGATGTTTACTGGCAAACTTTCACCGCTAACAAAACTGTAATCAATTTCTGCCTTCCCTTTAGATAAAATAGAATCGACAGGTATAATTTCATTTGAATGAATCTGAATGACATCGTTTTGTTTCACTTTAGAAATTTCTGTGGCAACAATGTTGTTGTCTTTAATAACATTTAATGCAATTGGAAAAAATGATTTGTAATCTCTATCAAAAGAGATGGTTCGGTAGGTTCTTGCTTGAAGCCATCGTCCAATCAACATAAAAAACACAATGCCACTAAAACTATCAAGATACCCAGCTCCTATTCCCATTGATATTTCATAAATACTTCTAGAAAAAGTGATGATAAGAGCTAAGGCTACTGGTAAATCTATGTTTAAATATTTATTTTTAAGTCCACTCCAAGCCGATTTAAAGAATTCAGTAGCTGAATAAAACAATACTGGAAGAGAAAGTAAAACACTTAACCCTTTAAAAAATGTAGCTATGCTTGCATCTACATGGTTAGAAAAAGATAAATAATCTGCAAAACTCATCATCATGATGTTAGCAAAACAAAATCCAGCAATGCCTATCTTATACCATCTAGTTCTATCTATTTTGTGAATGTCTTTTTCCGATAAATCATTTAAACTTAAATGAGGTTCATATCCAATTTTTGCTAATGTTTCTACAACTTCTCTTAAAGTTGTTTTAAGTTCATCATAGGCAATAAATATTTCTTTTTTGCTAAAATTAACGTTTGAATTGATAATTCCTTCATTAATTGTTTGTATATTCTCTAGCAACCACAAACAACTGCTGCAATGAATCTGAGGTAAATAAAAAGTTAATTGAGTTTGTTTGCCATTTGTAAATTGTATTAATTTAGATTTTATAGAATCGTTGTCTAAAAAGGCAAATTTATCTTTTCTTATTTCTTGTTTTTGACCTGTTCCAGGCTTGTCATTTAGTTCATAATAGGCACATAAATTGTTTTGATTTAAAATTTCAAACACCGATTTACAACCATGACAACAAAAGGTTTTATCGTCTATTTTGATGTCCTTGTTTTGACATAAGTCTCCACAGTGATAACAACTGGTTTGTGAATCGATATGATTGATATCTTTTTTCAATTTATTTGTGTTTTTTAATGATTAAAACAGGGCAAGTTGCTTCCCTTAAAATGGATTCAGCTATGCTACCCATTAACAATCTACCAAGTCCCTTTCTTCCGTGTGAACCTATAACTACTAAATCAAAATCATTGTTTTTTTGAATTTCAAGTATTTTAGTAGAAGGGTCATTGTCAGTTTCTATCAAATATTCGATGTTGGTATTAGGATATTTAGTTCTTAACACCATTACCTTGTCTTCCATAGCTTTTTGGGTTGTTGACTTCAATTCGTCAGCTTTGTAATCAAAATAAGCAAATCCGTAAGGATCATTTAAATAAGGAATTTGAATGATGTTCAACAATGAAATTACAGTGTGTGCATCAGATAATTTAATGGCATAAGCCAATGCTTCATCTGCATAATCTGAAAAGTCGTAAGGGCAAAGGATTTTGTTAAATTGTTTCATGGTTTATTTATTTTAATTGTATTTGTAAGTGTTTTATTTAAGTCATTGCAATTGCCGTTATTTTTACAATCTCCACAACATTTTTTTGGATTTTGCTCAGAAACAATCGGCTTTATATCTCTTTTTTTATCTCTCATATTGTATTGATTTTCTTTAAGTTGCT
>CAYVDH010000199.1:0-5992 GCA_964450355.1 uncultured Flavobacteriaceae bacterium | reverse complement strand
AATCAAAGTCGCAAAATAATTAAAAATTAATATTATGAATTCATTAATAAAAAAACACACAATTTTATTCTGTTTAATAATTTTATTTTCTATTCATCAATTAGATGCTAAATTACCAATAGTAAATGGTTGGACACAATTTACAGCTAGTGCTGATTCCAGGATTATTTATATTAGTTCTGCTGGAAATGACGCTACTGCTCAGGTTTACACAAAAACAAGCACTGAAATTGGAACTAATCCATTTAACCCAACTGGAACGATTATGGCTTATCAAACCATTGCTGCTGCTAAGCTACAGTTGCGTTCAGGTTATCCAGATTGGATATTGTTTAAAAAGGGAGATACTTTTAATGATCAATTTTTTGGCGTTTTAAATTTAAATGGGAAAAATGAAAATGAACCCATATTGATTAGCAGCTATGGAACATCAAATGCCCGTCCTCGAATACTTACAGGTACTGGTAGTTTTATTGAATTTAGTGGCAATGCTTCTAATATTGCAATAGTAGGGTTATATGCCGAACCTCATACAAGAACAGGAAATGATGAACCTGTAGGTGTAAATATTTTAAATGCGCCATTTAATCATTTCTTGGTAGAAGATTGTTATTTTAATTTGTTTTTTACATCTTTCGTAATTCAAGACTATGGCAGTTCAAATCCATTGAATCATAAGAACTTTATATCACGAAGAAACATATTGACAAATGGATATAAACTCGGTGGAGGTGGTGGAGGTGTTTATATGCATAGAATAGATAGCATTTTGTTTGAAGATAATTTAATAGATCACAATGGATGGAGTACTATTGTAAATGGTGCGCCTGCAAACGGTTTTAGCCATAATACGTATTTTCAATCAAGTTGTAAAAACATTGTTTTTAGAAACAATATAGTTTCAAGAGCGTCTGCAGTTGGTGGTGGTATAAGGGCTGGAGGGCATGTTTACAACAATTTATTTTTAAGTAATCCTAAAAATTTATTTATTGGCTCGTCTGACCAAGCACAAATAAATTGGCCAACTGAAGGCGTATCTGCTACCGTTTCTCATAATGTAATTTTAGATTCAAGACCAGAACCTGGATTTAATGATTTTGGCAATGGGTTAGTTGTTGAAAGAGTAAGAAACGCCAATATTCATCACAATATAATTGCTCATTTTACTGCAACAAGTACTTATGGTTCAGGGGTATTTTTGAATAGAATAGAAAATGTAAGTTTAAGTAATAACATAATATACAATTGGGGTAATAATCAAGCCAGTGGACCAGATTATGCCAATGGAATAAGTATAGGAAATATTAAGCAAGGAAATAACTTTATAGATTCTAATGCAGTTCAAATAAAAAATAGACAAGCATATTGCATGAATACTAATGGAAGTTATGGAAATTTAACATTTAGTGGAAATAAATACCATAATGTACTTTCAACATCCAATTGGTTTCCAGAAGGTAATTTTTCTGCTTGGCAAACAGCAAGTAACGATTTGAGTTCAAGTACTTCCGAAGTCATGTATTCTAATCCTGAAAGAAATATTGAGTTTTATCTCATGAACATTATGCAAACAGGGGGATTAGAAGGATTTATAACTTTAAGAAAAAATTTAAGTAAAGACAATTGGGATTTAAAATATACAGCAAATACGGTCAACAATTATATAAGACAGGGCTTTGATATGAATTTAATAGAAGAAGAAAATAATTTAGAAGTAAAAAATTTACATTTTAATCATGATTATAAAATATACCCTAATCCAACTTCAAATCAGGTTGTCAAAATTGAAGTAAACCATTTTACAAATTTTAATATCTTCGATTTAACAGGTCAAAAAATACTATCTGGAAATTTAATAAATGGTGAAAACTCTTTGGATTTAAAAGGTTTAAATTCAGGGTTATATTTTATTACTATCAACAATCAAACTAAAAAATTAATAATTCAATAACAATCCTATGAAACAAAAAATAACATTCATTGCCATCGTTTTATCTTTTGTATTTACTTCTTGCAAGAAAACAAATGACGATAACACAAACACCAATAACAATTCATCAACACAGAAAATTCAAGTTTCTATGTTAGTGGATGGTGTTGCTTATTCGGTAACTACAGGCGAAGTAAATGACAATGACATTAAAGCTCACATTGCCAACGATAGAAATAGATTTAATCTACAAGCAGCTAAAGGGGATAAAGATTTTAGTATTACTCATTACAATGCTAAAATTGACACATTGAACACCATACAAAACAATGGTTTATTAACTTTTGCACAATGGGAAGAAGGAACAAACATTTACACTACAATTTCTAATTCTAAAAGTAGATTGAATTATTTAATAACTAAAAAAAATGAATATATAACTGGTTTTCATTTGGTAGAGGGTTCTTTTTATGGAGTATTGTATAATACCTCAAAATCGGATTCTGTAGTTATTACTAACGGTCTAATTAAATTAATCAATTAAATGTCATGAAATATTCAATTCATTTATTTTTCATTTTGTTGACTTTTTTTGCTTGTAAAAAAGAAACAAATACCACCTCTAGTAATTCATCTTCTAGCTCTAATAAAGCATACATTAAATTCAAAGTAGATGGTGTATCCTATCAATACAACTATGGAAGTACAGCCTTAGACAACGATGTTGAGCAAATGAGTTTTACATTCAATAATGGAAATACGAATGATATTAGTTCTATAAACATGATATATGATGATACAAAACCACTGGGATTAGAAACTTATAATTTTATTAAAAACAGTTTAACTACCATCGTTTGGAAAAAAATCAGTTCTGATAAAAACAACAACGAATATTTTTTATTCCCATCGGGAGGTACTGCTGGAACAGCATCTGTAACTGTTACTAAAATGAAATTAATGCCAAACAGCACTGAATTATATGCAATCAATGGTACCTTTACAGCTAAATTATACAATCTTAACGGAGGTTCAGTGGAAATTACTGAAGGTGAATTCTTTAATCCATTGACCAATTAATTTTCTTACTTTTGAAGCTGTAAAATGCGTTACTTCCTTTTTTTATTTTGTTTATTGAATATAAGACCAAATGTTTTTGGTCAGATTAAGCAAGAAATTGATAAGAACTCGTATTTTTATTCTACAAAAAATGGATTGCCAAATAAGTTTATAAACTTTACTTTTCAAGACAGTTATGGATACATTTGGATTGGTACAAATTCAGGATTAAGTAAATACAATGGATTTCAGTTTTTAAACTTTTTACCAAACCCAAACAACGAAAAGGGTATTCAAGTTGGACAATATACTAATTATCTTAAAATTTCAGATTCAATATACTATTTAGCAACTTTCTCTGATGGTTTAATAAAATTAAATACATTTAAATGCCAATTAACTAAAATAATAAATTCTCCTAAAAGCATATTAAGTTTGATTAAAGATAAAAAAGGAACTATATGGATTGGAACTAATTCCCAAGGCATTTATGAATACAGATTAAAACAAAACAAATTTGTTCAAACATTATTCAAACCCATATTGGATTTGTCGATAGAAGATTCAAAAAACAACAGTGTTTTTGCTATTTTGCCAAATAATCAAAACGATAGTTTATTATGGTTAGCTACACATATAGGATTAGCATCTTTTAATAAAACAACAAAAAAATTATTGTACTATACTGTCGGTACGCCTGAAAATCCTAAGTTTTCATCACTTAATAGAGTTATTTCATTGCATGAGGATTTAAAAGGAAATATTTGGGTAGGCAGACTTAAGGGTGGAGGATTAGGTAAATTTAATGTATTTGATAAAACTTGGGAAAATTTTGTATTTGATGTTTTTGAAGATAAAAAAATGAATACAAGTTCTAATACTATTAACAATATCTATGGTTTTAAAAATAATAAATTATTGATAGCATCAAACTTAGGAATACTTGAATTTGATATTAAAAATAAAGAGTTTGTAAAATACAATTTAATAAATGATCAAAAAGTACAGCCATTTATATCCCATATTTTAATTGATAAAGATTCAAATTTTTGGTTATCTAATAAATACAGTGGCTTGAGTTATGTAAGCAATAAAAGTAACGTGTTAAAAAAACATGCTTTAAAACCTCAGAAATTTACACCAGATGAACAAAAATCAATTGTTTTGGATTTTTATTTTAGTAAACGTCATCAGAAATATTTCATGTTAAATACCAATCATGATGGATTAACCATTTATGATAAAGAATTTAATTTATTAGAACAAGTCACTTTACCCAATTATTGGGAAAAATTGGAGCCTTATCCTATCTCTATGGCCGAAGATAATGAAGGAATGGTGTGGATTAATGAATATTCAGATAGACTTTTTTTATTTAATCCATTTAATAACAAAGTTGATAATTTTGAAAGTGATTTATTTACAAATTGTTATCAAATTTATAAAGGAGCAAATGGAATCATCTATTTTAAAACAGAAAATGGATTATTTAGCTATAAAGACAAAATTTGGAAACTCGAATTTTATTTTAAGCCCGCAGGTGAACAAAATGTCAACATAACTGGTATTGGTTTTGTTTCAAATGTAAAGAATAATAGCATTCTATTTGATAAAGACGATCAATCTATTTATAAGTATGATTTAATTAGCAAAAAAATAAATATAGTGTTTACAGTCCCCAATTTTGTTACAGAAAACAACAATCATATTTGGGGAATATTTATTGATTCTAAGGACAATGTATGGATGCCAATGGAATTTGGAGGTATTTACAAATACAATTTAAAATCTTGTAAAGGTGTAATTTATTCTGGTCAAAATGGATTAAGTACTAACTCATCAAATGTGGTAAGTGAAGATAAAAATGGTGGAATTTATGTTATAGGAAATGGTGGAATTTATTTTTTTAATGAAACTCAAGATAGATTTATCGATTTTATGAACTTAATTAATGAAAGTAATCAAGAATGGTATAAAGAATGTTTGTTTTTTACCGAAAATGATGAAATGTTGCTTTGTAAATTCGATGAGTTTTACACTTTAAATAAAAATTCAGTATTAAATAACAATCTAAATTCATTTGTGTCATTAACTCATGTCAATGGCAATTCTTTTGAAGAACATAATGTTTCAAACCATTATGAAGTGCCATATTATCAAAATGATATTAATTTATTTTTATCCACGTTTAATTATACAAGCAATGCTGAATTAGTTTTTACTTATAAAGTTGATAATCAAAATTGGTTGATTTTAGATAAAGGGATAAATAAAATAAGCTTAAATAATCTATCTGAAGGAAAACATGACATTCAATATAAAATTCTTGGAAGTAATAAAGTTTCAACTATAACTATAATTATCAATGCTATTTGGTATAATTCCAAATGGTTTTATTGGTCAATTGCTCTTTTATTTATAGCCTTAATTGGATACATTATTTGGTTTTATTTTAATAAGGTGAACAAACAAAGACAACTGGAAAAAAGGGTGTCAGAACTCAAATTAATATCTCTTCAATCTCAACTAAATCCTCATTTCTTATTCAATTGTCTCACATCAATTTCAGGGTTAGTTAAAACTCAACAATACGAAAAATCTGAAAAAATATTGAATGATTTTGCTAAATTAATGAGGTCAATCTTAATCAATTCAGAAAAGGATTTAATTACATTAGAAGAAGAAATAAAAATCAGTAAATGGTATTTAGATATTGAAAAATTAAGGAAGGACAATGTGTTTAATTACGAAATAAATATCAATAAATCCTTGTTGTCCAAACAAATTCCACCATTGGTATTCCAACCATTTTTAGAGAACTGCATTAAACACGCATTTATCAATAAAACAAAAGATGATTTAGGAATCATCAAAATTCATATAGAAGAAACTTCCAATCAACTTATGATTAGCATATCTGACAATGGAATAGGCAAAAATGAATCTGATATGACTAATCTAGGCCATCATTCAATGGGGATTAAAATCCAAAAAGAAAGATTA
>CAYVDH010000198.1:0-5997 GCA_964450355.1 uncultured Flavobacteriaceae bacterium | reverse complement strand
AACTATCTGAAATTGATAAAAAATTCAAATACAATGATTTGGATTTTTTCAAAAGTCTAACGGTTAGACTTTAACCGGTTAAACTTAATTAATTTAAATGTTTATTACTTAGTACTGGAGTATTGAGAAAAATTGCTGCATTGCAATTAACAGATTTAGATTTAGATGAACATTCCCATTTACAGGTAATTATTTATTACAACTATTATATTTTTTTGCAATTATTTAGAATTTTAAATTATTAATTAAAAAAATATCTCATAAAAACACTATTTTTAATTACATGCATGGCATTAAGTTTATTTTTTACAGCATGCAAACAAGACAAACCGGCTCAAGAAGCCAATACAGCATCTTCTACAAACAGTCAAGTACAAAAAGTAATTGATGAACTAGGCTTAGTTTATGTAGAAGAAGGAGCACAAACCATCATCACATATGATGAAGTCAATGCCGCTCAACAAGCGTGGTGTGATGCCTTGGTTAAAATTGGAAAATTAAAAGATGAGGGTGGTGATTATAAAGGTTATGCCGAACAAGTTTTATCTGAGGCTTATAATTATGACTATGGTAAAGTGTTCTTTAAACCTACTTTAGCCTTTGGCGACCAAACATTTCGAAATGATAAAAAAGGTGCGTTAGCTTATTTTGTTGGTGGTGATCCTGATTATCCAAATGACAAAGGTTTTGCATTGAAACCTTGGGTAAAAGCCCGATACGATAATGCAGGAGACAAAAACCAAGGGATTCAAATCTATGGTTCTGTTGCCATTACAATGGGAAATGTATGGGTAACTGATAAAGACGGTAACGAAGTTATGGTTGACAAAACGTGGGTGTTCAAAAAAGGAAAAGATGGTAAATTGAGAATCATCGTGCATAAATCAGCTTTGCCATTTAATCCCGGAACCTAAACGATTTGTAAATCCGGTTATATTACATTATAACCGGATTTTTTTAAATACTCGTTTCTATTTAGAATAATGATGTTTAAAAGAATCCTTTTCCTTATATATTCCATAAAATAAACTAATACAGATGAAACGGATAATCTAAGCGAAATCGTTTACTTTTACAGGCTAAAAAAAATAAAATGAAAAATACATTACTTCTATTTATTTCTCTTTTTTGCTTTTCAGGCAATTCCCAAAATAAACTTTCTTCTCTTTATAGAATTGAAGATAATTTTCCTGCAGATATGAAAAAAGCAAGAGAGTTTATCCGATTAACAACTGATGATAGACTTATTTATAATCTTATTGCCGGATTAAACTCACCTCATGATGCTAATTATCAATTTACTGTAAAAGAAGATAAAAACCTTTCTTTTACATTGCCATTTACAAATGACAGATACAAACTTTTTTTTGTTGACTACAAAACCAAAAAGCCTGTAAACGAACATACTTTTTATGTGGATTATGCTTTTGAATATTACCATTATTTTCCAAATTTTATTTATAATCCATCACTGTTTTCACCGGCGTCTTATTTTAAAATAGCATTTGCTCAAAATGATAATAATACAAATGAATTGGTTAATCAAATTTTAATAAATGGTTTGAATGATCAACCTTTTGAAAAACGGTATGGAACTTTGTTGAAACGATTAAAAGAAAAAAATAAAGCCCTGAAAAAACTGAAAATTGAGGATATTATCCCAGAGGATGAAGAACTTTCAAGTAGTGATAAAATAGAAGCTCTTGTAAATGCTATCTCAAATGAAGTAGATGAGGAGTTACCCAATTTGCTCTTCGTTACATTTATGCAAAATAAGTCAAAGCCGGACATCACATATGGCATGATAAAAAAAATATTTGGTGTGGAAAGTCTAAATAGAGTTGATGAAGCGTTAACCCAAAATATTTACATAAATACAAACCAATCGGCTTTTCTTACCATTCCGGAAAATGAATTTAAAACGGAATTAGACAACAATGCTATTCCTATTACACAAATTTTGGTACAACTTGATTTTAAAAACAAAGAGCTTCGTATGTATTTTAAAACCCAAACTACTATAAGTGGTAAGGTATCAAATATGTATTCCGTTTCAGAAAAAATGGATATTAAAAGTAAAAATATAAACCTTAAACAGATACACTTGAGAATCAAAGAAAATGAAATCAAAACAATTTTTGAAGATGGTTTCAACAAACAGTTATTTGAAATAAAATCAAATTAAGATATACCTCAAAAAAAAAATGGCTTCTGTTTTTGAAGCCGTTTTTTTTTTTTTTTGATTGAAGTTGTTATTCTTTTATAAAGCGTAAGGGAGTGTAACTATCTAATTGAATAAGGTATATTCCACTGGATAATTTGGATACATTAATCCCGTTTTGAATCGAAACGTTCCCTGTTTCAATAAGCTTTCCACAAATATCAGTAAGAGTATATGTTTTTACAGTTGTCTGTTCAGGTAATTTGAAATACAAGATATCTTTTGCAGGACTTGGATAAACAGCAAGTAAATTATCTTCCGGTGTTGAAATACTCAACGCTTCTTCTAAATAATATTTAGCAAATACTTGGTCATAATCATCAGTAACTTGATTATATAACCATCCGCTTACTACCAATTTACCGTTGTTCGTTGCAGCAGCTGAAACAACTTGTGAAGTAGAGCCAATATCAGTAATTACTACTCCGTTACCACCAAATGTGGAATCTAAAATACCATTTGTATTGTATCGCGTTAAGGCAAATTTTCCGATTTCATTTTCAACTGTTGTACCAACCAAAGTAATATTTTGATTTACCGGATTATAATGTAATTGTGTGGAAAAGTCATTTCCATTGATAAATGTACTGGTATAGCCCCCGGAACCAAAAGTAGTATCTAATGTACCATTAGCATTTAATCGATACAAAATGAAATCATCAGACAATGCTTCAAAAGTGGTGAGTATTTTTCCGTTAGTTTGTACTTCAATATCTCCTTTCATGAAAAAATCTACGGCTCGTTCGGTAAAATATTTTCCTGTTCCGTTAAAGGTAGGGTCTAACAAACCAACTGAATTAAACTTTAAAACAACAGCTTGATATTCATTAGCAAAGTTTTCATTAGTTCTCCCTATTGCTACTATTTTTCCGTCACTCAACACTTCAATATCATAAATGATTTCAGAAACATTAGTTAACCCTACCATGCTGATTCCGTTATCTCCAAAAGTAGTATCAATTGTTCCGTTGGCATTTAATCGAACCAAAAGATAATCAATTATTCCAATTACACTGTTACCACCACCAATCACAATTTTATTGTTTGACTGAATGGCTATTGCATGCATTCGCGGAATAAAATCCAATGATTCTTCTAAATAGGTTATACCTTGATTCCCAAAGGTGGTGTCTAACGCACCGGCTGGTGTGATTCTTACGATGACACCACTTCCTAACGATTGATAACCACTTATTAGGATATTACTGGCATTATCAACAGCTAACCCTTCAAATTCAGTGAAAAAGAAACCTAAGGCTACTTTTCCATTAGAACCAAAGGTAGTATCCAATGTTCCGTTTTCATTAAATCGTTGCAACCCATTAAAAAACAAATTATTGATATATACTTTTGTAAGTACGACGGTTTTGTTATCCGACTGAACAACCGATTTAATCACTTCCTCATATGTGGGGTGACTAAGGCTTTGTTGCTTAAATCCATTGGTGCCAAAAGTTGTATCTGCTGTAAACGTATTAAGATTATAACGACCAAATACCAAATTATTTTCAACAATTGATGTTTCTGAATTTCCTGAGATGAATAGTTTGTTGTTGGTAATACTCATAAAGCTTACCCTGTCATTCAAGGCATTGAACGATAAAGTAAAACCTGAACCACCATTAAAAAATGTATTGTCTAAGTCACCGTTTGCGGTGTAACGTACCAACAGCATATCTTCATTCTCCGTTGTGCCGTTGTAAAAAGAATCCATTTGGATGATTTTACCGTCGGATTGCAAGGCTATACTACCTTTACTTCCAAATTGTACATTGATAGTGGCTCCTTGAAAACCATCTCCACTAAAAGTTGTGTCAAATGTACCATTACTATTCATTCGCAATACAAACAAGGAAGTACCATTTGAAAAGTACTTACCACTCATTAGTATTTTTCCATCAGCTTGAAGCAACAAATCGGTTACATTTACTGCTGTTGTGTTGCTAATAGAAAAAGCTCTTCTTCCGGTGGTGTTAAAACTAGTGTCCGCCAATCCGTTTGTGGTATAACGAGCAATAAATAGGGTAGGTGTAGAACTATTGTAATAATAACCGTTTACAATAAACTTTCCATCGGATTGAATGCTCAAAGCAATAGGAAAATCAGTGGTTCCGAAATTATCATTCACATTCAAAGTGGTGTCCAATATACCATTGGCGTTCAATCGAAACAATCTGAATTTATTAGCATTTGCTACAAATGAAGTAGTTAGACCAACAATTTTATTGTCAGCTTGAATTTCCATATCTATCACTTCATGGGATGGAAAAGAATCCCCAACAGCGGAAGTATTATAATATGTTCCGTCAAAAGCAAATCCGGTATCCAAGGTCCCATTGGCTAAATATCGGGCAATGGCAATATCATTATTGTAGGAGCTTCCCACTAAAATCTTTCCATCTGCTTGAATTTTTACAATGTTAATTCCATTGATAAAAGGGTGAACAACTTTTCCTTGGTCACCAAAAGAAGTGTC
The DNA here is from genome assembly GCA_964450355.1 of uncultured Flavobacteriaceae bacterium. Taxonomy (GTDB): domain Bacteria; phylum Bacteroidota; class Bacteroidia; order NS11-12g; family UBA955; genus CAYVDH01. The sequence continues at coordinate 1,300 of CAYVDH010000198.1, read as the reverse complement.
TATGTTTCCATTGGCTAATAAACGCATTACAAAACCTTTTGGGTTATATCCATTGTCAATTTCTCCGGCAACTATAGTTTTGCCATCGGATAAAACAGCATGACTCTTTACATTATGTGAGGCATTCCACAAATTGGTTTTGACGATGCCTTGGTTACCGAAATTGGCATCTAAGTCTCCTGCATTTTGACTGAAAGCAGTTAGAAAACTACATAATGCAAATACGTATAGGTATAGTTTTTTCATGAATAAAGTTGTTAAAAAATTCGCACAAAAGTAAACAATGTGGCGGATTTAAAACATCTTATTTGCTTTTTTCTTACCTAATTAATCAATTATGCACTAGTCTCTCCAAAGGTTAGTAAATTAAAGTCCGGATCGAGTAGAGAAAACTCCTTTTGTCCCCATGGTTTTTCTGCTAATGCTCCATTCGGATGGATAGCAATGTTTTCATGAAGTAAGCTTTCATACCATTTTTCTATGCCGTTTACCCGAATATACACACCGCCATAATTTTCCTCCGGTAGCAAAGTTGGAAAAGCAAAAAAATGCAATTCGATTTGGTCTTTAGTCAATAAAAGATAATCACCATAATCGCTTAATAGTGTGAATCCTAAACCGTCAACATAATAAGCTATTGTTTTGGTTTTATCCCGCATGGGAAGTTTTGGGTGAATCTCTGTCAGCATGTTTTTGGTTTTTTTAGGAAAGAAAACAAGGTAAAAGGGTAGAGCTGATTTTCACGTTTCACAATATCGACTTATTTCTCATCTCTCCAAATGAATTACATAAAATAAACGTTTACAATTATTTGGTTTACTTTTTATACAATCGTTCATATAAATCAATCCATTCCTGCACGGTCATTTTTTGCATCAATTCACCAATCAATGCAAATGGAATGTTTTCCGGTTTTTTAAAACGAATGCAACTTTTACCCATGTCGAGTTTTTGTGCCGAATGTTTTGGATATTCTGCTACAAACCAATCCAATAATGCTTTGTCGGCATTTAGCCCCATGTGGTAAAAATTGATAGAGTTTTTTTGCGAAGCGATTCCGGCAAAGGGCAGTGGTTCAATTGGTTTACAGTGATAACCATCCGGATAAACCGAATGGGGAACAACATAACCTAAACCACCATAACTGATACCGGGTTCAAATCCTTTAGGGAGGTTGTTTACAATTACTTCATGCAAGTGTTTAAATGAAGCTGAACGATCAGAAGGAACGTTTGAAATTATTTCTTCTATGGATGAGCCATTTGCTTTCATATTATTTGAATTTTTTAGTTGTCAATTT
>CAYVDH010000197.1:0-6045 GCA_964450355.1 uncultured Flavobacteriaceae bacterium | reverse complement strand
GCGAGGACTCTTGATTTTATTCTATGTCCGCCTTTGGTGGAGCCTTTTTTATTTTCATAACTAAGCCTAATGCGGAATCTGGGTTTAACAACCTTTTGGAGGTATGTTTTGGGTAGATGATAATTTTTTCATAGGTCAATCATGTTTTATTAAAGTAAAATTTAAAAATGTTAGTTATATATATAACGCTAAACAGTTGATTTTATTGCCCTAAGAATAAATAAAGATGAAACAAATTGACAAAAAAAAAGCTACAGTTTCCTGTAGCTTTTTTAATATTTTTAATGAATTAAATTAGTATTGCCATAAATCGTGTTCAAAAATGAACAAATCGTTTTTAGCTTCATCGCTTTTTAACAAAGCTGCTACTCCATCGTCTTCAAATTCTTCGAACTGATTGATGAAGTTATCAAACACGTTAGATTCATATACGATGTAACTATCAAATATTCTCATTTGAAAGAAATCATCAAAGCTAAGTCTTGAAGCATCATTGTATCTATTGAACATTTCAGTATTAGCTAATAGAGGTCTAATCTCGTCCATTTTAATCCAACACAATGGTTGTTCTTTACCTACTAAACCACCATAACTAGGAGCAAATATAGGAGCTAATCCAATGATTCTTGGTTTAAACACCGAGTGTTTGTAATCAAAAATCCAATCTTCCATTACCCAGTATTTTTTTATGTTTTCGTAATTGTATGGTTCATAGAAAGTAGAGTCTCTACCTATTGTCGGATCATCAGGGTCAGTAGAAACAAATGTTACAATTTCTTGACCTCCTCTTTTTGTGAAATCTTCAGTATTATAAAATGACAACAATGAATCAGTTTTATAAGCAATGATGTTTCCTTTGCTCATTTCGGTGTACAATAATCTGTTAAGAGCTTGACGTGGCCATTCTAATTGTTTGTTCATTTTCTGACGCACATCAATACACCTGATTACTCTTCTTGAGAATTTAACATCAGCTTCTCTTAAGTAAGGATAAGCAATGATAGGTCGTTCTCTAACAGCAGTTTTTTTGTAACTGTTGTGTTCTCCACTGGTTATAAAATCAGAGTAATTCACTTGAGCATTGGCACTGATACCAATGAACACTGACAATATAAAAATGATTCTTTTCATGTTATTTTTTATTTAAAAGTGTAGGTGATTGGGTTTAAAGGTCTTTCACCACCTGGACCTGTAGCTCTTATTCCATCTAATACCAATAAGTCGCCAGTTTTTGCTTTAGAGGCATATCCTTTAATTGCAGCAGTACCATTTCCTGACACAGAAGATTCTTCCATATACCCTTTTTTAGGCATGAATATAACTCTGTATCTAGTAACTGTGTATTTTACTCCTTCAAAAACGAAATTGTTAAGGTAAGCATACAATATACTTTGTGAACCAATTTCACCTTTGGTGTAATTACCTGATTGTAATGTCCCCAATTGTGCTTCTGGTTTTGGAACTGCTTTGATTCTGTATTTCATTGTTCCCATTTGTTTGCTAGTACCATCGGGCATTTTAGCACTTACAGATATTGTACCCTCTTTGTTTCCTGCAGCAACTGTAGCAATGTATTTACCAGGAGTTCCTGCACCTCTAAGAGATATACCACTTGCTGAAGCATTAACAGAAGCTGGAGCAACTCCTGGAACAGAGATGGACATTGGGTTATCTAATCCAATGTACAATACGTTCATTGCATCTGCTGAAATTGTAGCAGAAGGCATAAAGGTAGTATATTCAACTGGAGCAGCTTCTACGAAAATAGTACTTCCTGTTGCAGGATCTACAGTTTCGATTTTAGCTGTAACTGTTTTACTTCCTACACCACTTGCTGGGAAATTAATTTCTCCTAATCCATCTTTTACTGGAACAGAAGAACCATTTACTAATATTTTTTGAGCTGCAGTAGAGTTATAAGCTGCAAGAGCAACTTTAGCTTTAAAAGAACTTCCACTCATTACATTAGTACTTTCAGCAATGATAACAGCCATTTGTTTATCAAATTTAACTGTTGCTGCATCAATGTTTTGAGCTAAAGCTGAAAGAACATCGGCTTCTAACGATTTACAATCGTTTTGTACTTTAGTTAAAAAGGTTGTTACACCTGCTAAAGGAGAATGAACTAAGTTATCGTCAGCCCAACTTAAATGATCTGAACCAGCTGCTTTTGGATTATCTGCTTTTAATTGGGTAGTAGATTCAAGAGTTTTAATCAATTGATCTCCTCCTTTTACTTCTTTTAACAATGCAAGCATTTTTGCTTTGGTGTCATTGATTTTAGTTTGAAGCACTTTACCTTTTCCTTGTTTACCTGGTCCTTCAGCATAATAATTAGCGTGCAATTCCAAGTTTTGTGGTTGAGCAAGTTCGGTTAAGCCTTTTTCGCCATCTTTAGGTTCAATTCTTCCATCTGCATTTTTTACAATGGTGCTTTTATCTGCTTCAATGTAATCACAAAGCTCTTTTGATAAACGTTGTGCTTCTTTTGCAAGATTAAACCATTTTTCAGTTTTACCTCTTTTGTTTGCATCATCCATGTTTTCTTGAAACATTTTCATAACAGATGAATTTTTCTCATCCGCATTTTTATTTGCTTTTATGAAAGATATTTCAAACATGTGAAATGCTTTTAATATGTCTTTTGACACGTTTAATGCCAATAGTGCCATCAACACGAGGTACATCATGTTGATCATTTTCTGTCTTGGTGATAATTTTCCTGATGCCATTTTTATTTGATAATAATTGGTGAAAGAAAATTATTTATTAGCGCTACCCATAGCACTCAACATGTTGCCATAAACTGAATTTAAGCTACCTAGGTTTTTATTTAATTTACCTAAGTTTTCTTTGAATTCAGCACTGTCATTAGCAGTAGCTGTTAAGTTGTTTACCATGTTTGTTAATCCACCAGCAAATGAAGCCATAGATGTGCTTATTTCTGTAGATGAATTGCTAATAGTTTCAATAGCTTTAGAAGCTTTGCTGATGTTATTAGTGTATTCAGTAGTTGCTACAGTTGCGCTGCTGATAGTTGACATTTCTTTTACATTGTCGCTCAATGATTTTAAGCCATTTCCTAAACTTCCAATCAACTCAGGACCAACTTTAGCATCAGCTAACATTTTGTCTAATTGTTGTGAAATAGAACCTTGATTTTTTGGTTGTTTTTTTTCTGTTGGCTCCATTCCAGCTAATTCAGGATAAACCAAACTCCAATCGTATTCGGCATGAATAGGTTCAAAAACTGATACGAAGAAAATTAACGCCTCAGTACCTAAACCTGCGATTAGCATGGCATCGGCACCTGGCCAGTGTATAATTTTGAATAAAGCGCCAATGATAACTACTGATGCACCCCATCCATAGACATAACTCATTACTTTTTTGAATCCTTTGCTTTCGAAAATACTGTTACTACTCATGATTTTTGTTTGTTTTGTTTAAAAGGTTAATATTTATTTTTGTTTGTTTGTTTATTTTCTGTCTTTGTTAGAACGTCCAATGTATGTTTGAATACAACGGAATCCTACATAACTTTTTGAAGTATCTTGGTACTCGTATGTTCTGCTGCCATTTTGGATAAAATAAGCAACGTCTTTCCAGCTTCCGCCTTTGATTACTTTTCTTTTCATGGTGATGTTTGTAGCGGCTGCTACTTCACCAGTTTCTGGCACATTGATTCTGTAATCAGGATTGATATCGTGTGTGAAAATATGTGATTGCTCACTCCATGCATTGATAGTCCACTCAGCTACGTTTCCAGCCATGTTGTACAAACCGTAATCGTTAGGGAAATAACTATCTACTCTTACTGGATACATACCTCCATCTGCGCCATAGTTACCTCTTAATGGTTTGAAGTTAGCAAGCATACAACCTTTGCTGTTTCTTGTATAAGGTCCTCCCCAAGGGTATGGGCTACCTATTCTTCCACCTCTAGCTGCGTACTCCCACTCATATTCTGTTGGCAATCTGAAATCTTCTGTGATAGGGTCACCTAATGCTTCCCAATAAGTATTTTTATAAATGGTTCTCCAAGCGGCAAAAGCATTGGCTTGGTGCCAGTTAACGCCTACTACAGGATAGTCATCGTATTTTACGTGATTGAAATAATGGCGTGCCATTGGATCATTGTATGAATAAGTAAAGTCTCTTACCCAACATAAGGTATCTGGATACACCAATGTTTTTTCATTTTTAATGTATTTTCTTCTGTTTTTAACACGACCTTCTTTGTATTTATCTTGGTTTTCTGGGTCATTAGCAGCATATTGAAAGTCAAACCATTGGTATGAATAATTCAATTGGTTCACATCTATTTGTTTTTTACCTCTGAATCTTTCATCAGCTCCATAATACAATGATTCTAGTTCGTCTTTGTATCTTTCCCAATCTGGTTCTTCATCGTAGTTGATGTAACGAGTTCCTTCATCATCGTTGACGATATACAACGCATCGTCTCCTGTCAATTCTCTTTTAATGGAGTCAACAACAAAGTTAACAAACTGACGGTATTCGTTGTTGGTTATTTCGTGTTCATCCATCCAAAAGGCAACAATACTCACTTGTTTGTTAGGAGCAACAAAGGATTGAAATACGTCTTGATCACTTTGACCAGAATGGTATGTTCCTGAAGGAATGTAAACTGTTCCATAAGGTTGTGGGTGAAACCATACTCCTCTTCCTTGAACTCCTATTAAATCTCCCGTATTTGCTGGTCCGCAACCAACAAAAAGGAAAAGACCTAAAATAAACGACATACGAGTAAAACTCATAAGTTTTCGCCATTTACTTTTTTTGTTTTGCGTTGTCTTGTCTGGGTTTCCGACAACTTTTTCCAATAGTTTAATCATGGTTAATTTTCTGAAATGTTTGTTTATGTGTGTGTGTGTTAATTTGCAAATATAATGACATTTGACAAAAAATCAAAAATCTTTATAATTTATACAACGTCACTCTGTTTTTAAATATTGTGTAAAGTTTAAAAAAAAATAAAATTAATCGTTTTCGATTTGTCTATCCAAGTGTCTTGGAGTGTAATATTTTTTGATTGGCGGTGGTGGAATGCTCAAATCAAAACAATAATTTAATTGTATTTCATGAGATCCTGAAGACACCTTTAATATTCTAGATAAAGTAATATCATAAGAATAACCGATTCTAAGTCCTTTTAATTTTTTCTGAAAACCAGAATAACCCAGCATGATGGATAAAGCATCTACTGTGGAACGGTAGTTTAATCCTCCCCATAATTTATCTTGGTATTCCAATAAACCTGTCAATTCTACTTGAGTTACAGTGTTTCTTCTAAGCATCATAGATGGGTGTAATTTCAAATTTGGATTTCCCAAAAAGTCTATCATGGTAGCACCTCCTATTAAATAGATGTGTTTTTCGGTTGTAGAATATGTATAAGAAAAACCTGATCCGTAAGAATATTTTTGTTGATTGATGTTGCTCATGGATAATCCAGCCCATAAATCTTTCCATTTGACATTGTTTTCTAAGTCGTTGTTGTAATATAAACCCGCTCCAAAAGATGGTTTTGTTTGTGTAACCTTATTTGTTGGAATTAGCGGATCTAATGGTGCTAAGGGTTTTAACTTTGTTCCATCCAATCCTTTTTGTAAACTGTTGTATTCGAAACCTGCAGAGATAGCGGAACCTTCGCCTAAAGGCAATCTTCCACAAGCATCAATTTTGATGTGGGTACTTGATTCATATCCCAATTTATCGTTCATAAAACCTATTCCTAATCCACCGTAGTTCACGTGGTTAAAGCGAACTGGTGCCGAAAAGGAAAAAAATTGTGTCTTTGGTCCTACTCCTTTGTTTGCAGGTGGTGGCGTAGCTGTAGGGGTTGCTGGATAAAACTCTGGCGTTCTGTCCTCATAACCAACGTATTGATAATGTGACATCGCAGAGAAACAAAACAAGCCACGAGCTCCCGCTGCCGCTGGATTGTATAACATCCTATTAAACATGTAATGCGTCACATATGGGTCTTGTTGCGCATTTAAATTTTGCAAAATTCCTAAA
>CAYVDH010000196.1:0-6054 GCA_964450355.1 uncultured Flavobacteriaceae bacterium | reverse complement strand
GAATTACACTAATTTACACGAATTGATGATGGAATATTACACCAATAAAATCTGATAAATCAGATTTTAATTCGTGAAACTTAATTGTTAAAAATTATGATTCGTGTAAATTCGTGCAATTCGTGTCTAAATTTAAATATACTTACGTCGAACTCACGTTAAATAGGAATACGCTTGTTGTATTTATAACAAAAAGATACTACCTTGTGCCAATCAACACAAGGCTTTTTTTTACTTTCAAGGTTTACTATATTTGAGAAGACAACCGGTGGCGGATCAAAAGCAATAGTTGTTTCATCTCTATCTTTATTGAATGAATTCAGATTTAAAATATTGGTATTTACAAAATCATCAATTGTTCAGAAACTTGAGTTATGCTGAAATCAATATGCTTTGCATACTCAAGAAATTCAAACGTTCAAAGAAAAATGAGCTGATTGATTTGTCTAACAGCGATAAAGATCGTTTATATTTTTTAAAACACGGCACCATTAAACTCATTCGCATTACTCCCGACGGAGATGAGCTAGTGGTAGATATCCTTCAAAAAGGGGATTTGTTTGGCGACCTTAACTTAGAGCATCCGGAAGACAATCAGGAATTTTTTAAAGTTGTTTCAGACGAAGCCATCATTTGTACGTTTTACCGCGAAAAGCTGGAAGAAGTCATGTATAAAAAACCGGACTTTGCGTTAAACTACATCAAATTCATTGGGTTTAATTTTAAAAAAATACAAAACAGTTATAAAAACATTTTGTTTCGCGATGCCAAAACCAGGTTATTGTTATTGCTGCACACCATCATTGAAAAGGAAAATGTAGTGAGTCCTTCGTATGTATTGCCCAATTATCTGACGCAAAAAGACATTGCTCAATTGATTTGTACCACGCGTCAAACCATTGTTTCGTTGTTCAAAGAATTGGAAAAACAAGGTGTTTTGAACTATACCCAAAAAGAAATTTCCATTCCGGATGTGGCCCTTCTTAAAAACTTAGTCCAAAATGTAAAATAGTTGACATTTTACTTTTTTGCTTGCTCCTACCTTTGTTTCGAACAAGTTAAAAAAGTAACCATGAGACATTTCATTTTCGTATTGATTTTGAGTTTTACCGTAACGGTATTTTCGCAGACGAGTCCGGCAGAGCGAATAAAACATTTTAACCTTGAAAAAAAGGTGGTCCTTAAAGGGTATGATCCTGTAGCCTATTTTACGGTTGGCAAAGCTGTAAAAGGTTCTCCAAAAATACAAACCCAACACGAGGGAGTTACCTATTATTTTACTTCCAAAGAACACTTGCAAATGTTTGAAGCTCAACCTTCAAAATACGAACCTCAATATGGTGGTTGGTGTGCTTTTGCGATGGGTGATTACGGAAAAAAAGTAGAAATTAACCCCGAAACATTTAAATTGGTAAACGGAAAGCTGTATCTGTTTTACAATGCCTATTTCAACAACACCCTAAAAAGTTGGAATGAAGACGAAAAAAACTTAAAAACAAAGGCCGATAAAAATTGGGCTTTGCTCATTCAATAAACCATGAAAACGAAATTCATATTTCTTTCGCTCTTATTGATTGCAGTGGTTGTAATCGCTCTTTTCTGGTGGATAGAAAAGGACAAAAACCTAGAAGAAAAAATCTATTCGTCCAACGGAATTGCTTTGAATGGCTATGATATGGTTGATTTGGTTGACCATACTACCCTTCAAAAAGGCAAAAAAGGATTAGCCTACACGTATCAAAATGCGGAATGGCACTTTTCATCACCTGAAAATTTGAACACCTTTAAACGCCATCCTGAGCAGTATATACCGCAATACGGTGGGTATTGTGCGTATGGCATGAGCAAAGGATATAAAGCTCCGACCGAAATTGAAACGTGGACAAAAGTAGAGGGTAAACTCTATTTGAATTACAACCAAGACGTGAAAAAAAATTGGGTCAACAACCGAGACACATTTATTCAACAGGCCGATACAAATTGGTCAACCTTTCAACATCAACAATAATCCTTATGAACACAAAAACAATCATTTCGTGGGCACTTCGTTTGACAGTTGCCGTTATTTTATTGCAAACACTTTATTTTAAGTTTACCGCCCATCCGGATTCGGTGCATATTTTCAGTGCTTTGGGCGTTGAACCATGGGGCAGAATTGGTTTAGGCATCGTAGAGCTGATAACTGCAATCCTTATTTTACTTCCGAAAACAAAAACAATAGGCATGTTGACCAGTTTAGGCATTATTTTAGGAGCAGTTTTTTCACATTTCTTGGTTTTAGGCATCAATGTATCGAATGATGGTGGTGGATTGTTTACTTTGGCCATACTTGTATTGTTAGCTTCAAGTTTATATGTATTTTTACATTTTAAAGACGTTACCTTTCTTCTCCGTAAACTGAAATCCTAATGACACTTACCACACTAACATCAGAAGCAAAAGCGATATTATTAGAACTCGCCACTACCCTTGAAGAACTGACCATGGATGAGTACACAGAGCGAATAGCTTTGTTAGGAAATGCCAGTTTAGGAGAACATACCCGACACATTATTGAACTTTTTCAACAGTTGAATGATGGATATGCGAGTGGAATAGTAGATTATGACAACCGAAAACGAGACAAACGACTACAGGAAAATATTGATTTTGCTTTAGAAACGTTAGCGATTATCATATCCGGCTTGTGTAAAGTAGACAAAGAACTTTACCTTACTACCTTATATAACCATCAAGAAAATCAAGTAAAATCAAATTACGGAAGAGAATTAATGTATAACATTGAACATTGTATTCATCATCAGGCCATTATAAAAATCGGTTTATTGTCATTGGGGAAAGAGCCGAACAACGATACTTTTGGGTATGCAAAATCAACGATAGTGTATAAGCAACAATGTGCACAGTAAGCTTTTATCAAGATTCAGAAAAAGTTATTATTACGTCCAACAGAGATGAAAAAACGCATCGCCCGTTGGCAGAAATGCCTCAATTTGAAAACCTTAACGGAAAAAAAATAGCCTATCCTAAAGACCCGCAAGCCGGAGGAACTTGGTTTGCGGTGGACGAGCATGGTGCAGCTTTTGTCTTGTTAAACGGAGCTGCTACTCCTCACCAGCCAACTCCACCTTATCGAAAAAGCAGAGGACTTATTTTAACTGATTTGGCTCAGGCAACTGATTTTGAGGAAGCATGGAGAGAAATTGACTTGCATCAAATTGAACCCTTTACCCTGATCGCTTTTCAAAAAAACAAACTTTTGGAGAACCGATGGAACGGACAAGAAAAAACATCGGAAAAAATAGCACCGTTTAAGCCTACTATTTGGTCTTCTTCGACTTTGTATACTAAGGAAATTATTCAACAAAGAAAAGAGTGGTATGAAGCCTTTTTACTTGAAAATCAATTTTATTTGGAACCAAGAGAATTAATAACCTTTCACACCACCACAAAGCGAACCGACCCTGAAAATGGTTTAATTATTCAACGAAACAATGTAACGTTGACCAAAAATGTAACGCAATATGTTTTGCATTCCAATGGATTTACGCTTTTACATTTGGACTTAATCAACGGTAAAACAGCAGAACTAATCCATACATTTCTATGAAACTTTGGTGGCATAAAGTAACACATTGGGAATATTGGTCAGTTAATGTTGTTTACTTACCTACTTTTTTGTTGTGGATGGTGTATAGTATTCGATTTGGTTCTTTTCATTTTTACCGCTTTTCCAATCCCGGTATGGCGAATGGCGGATTATACGGTGACAGTAAAATGGCTATTTACAATCGCTTGCCTTCCTCGCTTTACCCCAAAACGATTTTGATTCGAAAAGGGACAAAAGAAAACATACCAGCACTTATGAATGCAAAGTCACTTTCTTTTCCATTGATTGTAAAACCCGATATGGGTTGCCGTGGTGTGAATGTACAAAAAGTATATAGTCATTCAGAAATTGAAATGTATGCTCAAAAAGTAAAGCAAGATTTTTTACTACAGGAAAACATTGACTATCCACATGAAATCGGCCTTTTTTATTATCGAATACCTTCCGACAAAAGTGGAAAGATTTCCGGCATCACCGTAAAGCAATTTTTAATGGTTAGAGGGAATGGTAAGTCAACCCTAGCAGTACTTTTGAAGGAAGTACCACGTTATGCCATGCAAATAGAAAAATTACGAACACAAATGAATCTTGAGGAAGTTTTGGCTAAGGATGAAGAACGGTGTTTGGTTCCATTTGGCAATCACAACAGGGGAACAACTTTTTTAAACGGCAAAGAATGGATAACAAATGAGTTGGAAAAAACATTTGCTTCCATTTTAGACCCTATTGAAGGATTCAATTACGGAAGATTAGATATACGATTTCGCTCCTTTGAAGAATTGGAAAAAGGAGAATATTTTTCCATCATTGAGTGGAATGGAGCCAAAAGTGAGCCCACCCACATTTATGACCCGAAGCAATCTTTTTGGTTTGGTCAAAGAGAAATCTTTCATCATCAAAAAATTATGTATCAAATTGTCAAACAAAATCGATTGAAAAAAAATAAATAGCTTTACTTTATTCATTAGTCTTACTTTCATTTTTAAAAAGATACGTTACTTTTGTAAAAAATTTCCAGTATGAAAAAAACGGTTTTGTTATTCCTCCTTTTGCTACAAAGCACTCTTATTGCTCAAATAATAAAAGAAAAATCGATTGAAGCTTCAATTGGTTTTGGATATGTTACTGTAAACGAGGAAATTGATTTAGAGGGAACCGGTTTTTATATGCAAGGAGAATATGTGCTGAAATTAAAATCATGGTTTCAAGTCAGACCCTACTTTGGTTTAATCATTACAGAAGCCTAAACCGAACGAAAAGAATCTTTTGAACCGGTTTATCGTGCAGTTTGTAATGCGGTATTGATTGGTGGAAAAGCAAGATTGATAGCACCTATACCCTATTTTGCTCCTTATTTTGAGATTGGCTTAGGAGCTTCAATCGGACAATTTGAAACCTTTACACCGTTGGAAAATATTGACAAAAATGGAGTTGTTTTCCATGTTCCTCTAACCTTAGGTGTGGCGTTGGGTAAAAAAAATAATTTTGAAATTGAGTTTGCTTATTACACACAAGAAAATGTAAAACAAGTGGTTGGTGCAGCAGCAATCGGATTCAGGTTTCCTTTGGAGAAACAAAAAAACACCCCAAAAACTTAACATTGCCAAATAAAATCAATCCGTATCTTTGTTAATACTTAATCAAGAGAGATTAACGTTAACTAAACTTACGTTTTATGCAACATATTATTGATCGGTTCATTAGTTATGTAACCGTTGATACGGAATCAAATCCAAATTCAGACACTACTCCCAGTTCAAAAAATCAGTTGGTATTGGCTCGTCAATTGGTAAAAGAATTAAAAGCCATCGGTATGGAAGAAGTGACGATGGACAGAAAAGGTTACATCATGGCCACTTTACCCAGTAATATAGAACATGAAGTGCCGGTGATTGGATTTATTTCGCATTATGATACGAGTCCGGATTTTACGGGAGCGAATGTGAAACCGCAAGTGATTGAAAACTATGACGGAAAAGACATCGTATTGAACGCGGAACAAAAATATTGTTTTATCACCTTCTTACTTTAAAGATCTATTGCAATACAAAGGTCAGACATTGATTACAACTGATGGCGCTACCCTTTTAGGTGCCGATGACAAATCCGGAATTACTGAAATTGTCACAGCGATGGAATACATGATTCAGCATCCTGAAATCAAACATGGAAAAATCAGAGTGGGTTTTACACCGGATGAAGAAATTGGTCGAGGGGCTCATCATTTTGATGTAGAAAAGTTTGGTGCGGATTGGGCCTACACCATGGATGGTAGTCAGATTGGCGAATTAGAATATGAAAATTTTAATGCCGCCGGTGCGAAAATTACCTTTAAAGGTAAAAGTGTGCATCCCGGTTATGCCAAAGGAAAGATGATTAATTCGATGTTATTGGCTGCCAAGTTTGTCTAGAAAATAAACAAAAAAGAAGTACCGGAGCATACT
>CAYVDH010000195.1:0-6404 GCA_964450355.1 uncultured Flavobacteriaceae bacterium | reverse complement strand
GAAGGGGCAATATAAAAAAAAGAATAATGATTTTTTTCATTTGAAAAGCAAGACAAATATACTAAAAATCTTGTTTTTAAAAATTTGCATTAAATTTGCATATACAACTACAGAATGAAAAAGTTTTTAAAAATTACAGGAATTTCTCTATTGATATTATTGATATTGCTCATCATTGCTCCCTTTTTATTTAAAGGTAAAATCGTGAACATTATAAAAACAGAAGCAAATAAAAACCTCAATGCTACTCTATATTTTGATGATGACATCAGTTTAAGTTTAATCAAAAACTTCCCTAAATTAAGTATCTCTATCAATAACTTGTCTATAGTGGGCAAAGACACTTTTAAAAATGACACTTTGATTCATTTCCCTGAATTTTCAGCGACAATGAATTTAATGAGTGCTATCAAGGGTGAGACAATAGAAATTTACAAAATAAACCTTGAAAAACCTCTCATAAACATCTTAGTATTAAACAATGGTAAAGCCAATTACGATATAGCTCTTCCTGACACCTCTAGCAGCATAGATACTTCTGAATCTAAATTTAAAATGTCTTTACAAAAATTAACAATCAACAATGGAAGATTGTTTTATGATGACATGAGCTTGCCATTTAACACCAGTTTGAAAAATTTCAACCACGAGTTGAAGGGAGATTTTACAGCTGATAATTTTCTACTTGAAACCATTACAAATGCCAAAGAATTTACTCTAGGGTATGGTGGCATCAATTACATTTACAAAGTAAACACAGACATTAAAGCAAACATTGAAATGGACATGAAAAACATGAAATTCACTTTTAAAGATAACGACATTTTATTAAACAAGTTAAATTTATTAGGTGAAGGATTTGTTGACATGAATGATAATGACATGGATTTTGACCTGAAATTTAAAACTAAAAAAACAGACTTTAAAACCATTCTTTCCTTAGTTCCAGGGGTTTATTCCTCATCGTTTGACAATGCTAAAGCCAGTGGAAAATTGGACTTAAGCGGTTATTTCAAAGGCAAGATGACAGACACTCAAATGCCAGGCTATGGTCTAAAATTAGACATCGATAATGGTTATTTTCAATACCCAGATTTGCCAAAATCTTTAAATCAAGTATTTGTCAATTTAGATGTAGATAATCCTTCGGGCGTTACCAACAACATGGTCATTAATTTAAAAAGATTTGATGCAAACATCGCTGGAGAGCCTATTAAAGCAAATTTATTAGTAAAAACACCAACTACCGATCCATACCTCAATGGAGCATTAAAAGGCAATGTGAATTTAACTGAATTTAGAAGTTTTATTCCATTGGATGCAGGAACAGAATTAAGTGGTTTGATTAAAAGCGACTTGACATTCGATGGCAAGGTTAGTACTTTAACCAACAACGCTACCAATTTTAATGCAGCAGGAACTGTTGTTGCTGAAAATTTTCATTACAAAGACCCTGTTAATCTAGCTCAAGGAACAAATTTTAACAGCGAATTGGCTTTTAATCCTAAAACAGTAGAATTAAAAAATCTATCAGGCAATGTTGGCATGAGCGATTTCAATGTCAATGGCACTCTTAACAATTTGTTTGGTTACATGATGAACGAAGAATTATTAAAAGGAAATTTTAATTTTTCGTCCAATTATTTTAATGCAAACGAATTTTTAACCGATGAACCTGTAAAAAAAGAACCTACAGCCTCAGATAGCCTTCCATTACAAGCCTTTGATGTGCCTGGAAATATTGACTTTGCTTTAAAATCAAACATCAAAACTTTGATTTATGACAATTTAACATTATCAGATTTAGGTGGAACGGTAAAATTAAAAGACAAACAAATGTTTTTTGATCAAGTAGGAGTAAATTTGTTAGGTGGCAGCATGAATCTAAACGGAGTTTATGAATCAACAAATCCTAAATTCCCTTTTAGCAATGTTGATTTCAAAGTGAATAGTTTGGATATTCTTCAAACATTCAACTATTTTGACATGGTAAAAAAACTTGCTCCTATAGCACAATACACTCAAGGTTTATTTAATGCCAACATCAACTTATCTAATAACTTCAAACAAGATTTAAGTGTTGACTACCCTTCTGTTTCTGGAACATTACAAATGGGCATTAGTGAAGCAGCAATAAAAAGTTTACCAATTTTAAACATCATTTCAGAAAAACTAAAAATTGACAAACTTAAAAATTTAAAACTTAAAAATTTGAATTTCAAATTGAATATTATCAATGGTAAAGTTGGTCTAGATTCTTTGATAATCCCATTATGGGAAGGGGCTAAAGCAAAAATCTCAGGGTTTAGTGCCTTGGATCAAAGTTTGCAATATGTAGCAAAACTTTCAATACCAAGAAAAGACTTTGGTGCAGCAAATGTTGCATTGGATAATTTAACAAGTCAAGCTAAAGCCAAAGGAGTAAATTTAGCATTAAGTGACATAGTTGATGTGGATGTATTAATAGGTGGATTTTTTGCAAAACCTGATGTAAAAGTGAGTTTACATGATGCCAAAAAGAACATCGTTGACAACCTTAAAAACCAATTACAAGACCAAGCTGACCAAAAGAAATTAGAATTAGAAGCAGAGGCTAAACGCAGAGCTGAACAAGCTAAACAAAAAGCCATAGACTCATTGAATCAAGTGAAAAAAATGGCAATTGACAAAGCTAATGCTGAGAAAAAAGCATTGGAAGACAAAGCAAATGAAGAAAAGAAAAAAGCTGAAGAAAAACTAAAAGCTGAGGCAGATAAAGCGAAAGAAGAAGCTCAAAAGAAATTAGATGAAGAAAAAAAGAAAGCTAAAGACAAAATAAAAGGTGGATTGGATGGGCTATTAAAAAAATAATTATTCCAAACTTTTCATCACTAATTCATTTACTTTTTTAGGATTGGCTTTGCCTTTACTCAATTTCATAACTTCTCCTACAAACAAACCTAACAACCCTTTTTTACCATTTTTGTATTCAACGACTTTTTCTGGAAATTGATTTAATACTTGACTTATTAATTCATCTAAATAAGAAGCATCGGAAGTTTGAATCACATTTAATTTTTCTGCCAATGAAAGGACATCGGTTTCTGGGTTTAATACTAATTCAGGGAAAACAACTTGGGAAGCTGCGGTATTACTTAATTTACCAGCATCTACTAGTGCAATCAAATCTGTAATTTTATTTGGAGCTAAATTAAACTCAGAAATTTCAATTGCGTTCTCATTTAAATATGACTTTATAGTCCCTAACAACCAGTTTGCAGCAGATTTATAATTGGTAGTATATTTAGTTAACGTCAAATAAAATTGTGCAAGTTGTTTATCATCTGTAATTGTAACAGAATCGTATTCGCTCAATGAAAATTCATGTTTAAGTTTATTATACAATGCTTCTGGCAATTCAGGCATTTTGGACTTAACTTCTTCTATTTTTTCAGATGTTACAATGAATGGAGGCAAATCAGGTTCAGGAAAATAACGGTAATCGTTAGCTGCTTCTTTGCTTCTCATACTAAAAGTGTTACCTTTTAGGGCATTAAAACCACGTGTTTCAGAAGTGAAAATTTCATTTTTTTCGGTGAGTTCAATTTGTCTTTTTACTTCACTTTCAATAGCTCGTTTTACATTGCTTATGGAATTCATGTTTTTAACTTCTACTTTGGTTCCATATTCTTTCGAGCCTTTAGGTCTAATAGAGATATTAGCATCACATCTTAGTGAGCCTTCTTCCATGTTTCCATCACATATATCGAGATACCTAACTAATTTTCTGATTTCACTAACGTATTGATAAGCCTCGTCACCACTTCTAATATCTGGTTCGCTAACCAATTCCACTAATGGCACTCCTGCCCTATTGTAATCGACTAAAGTATCAGTCAAGTCTTGATCGTGCATGCTTTTACCACTATCTTCTTCTAGATGAATACGAGTTATGCTAATGTGTTTTTCTACACCATCTGCGTTTTTTATTTTTACGAATCCACCTCTGCAAATTGGAGTTTTATCTTGGGTTATTTGGTAACCTTTAGGCAAGTCGGCATAAAAATAGTTTTTTCTGTCGTATCTGTTAATTTCAGTTATTTGACAATTTAGAGCTAAACCCAAAGAAATGGCCTGATCTATGGCTTTAATATTGTGTTTTGGCAAAGTTCCTGGATGTCCCAAACTGATGGGAGAAACTTGTGTATTGGGCAAACCACCGTAAGCGGCATTATCACTACAATATGCTTTGCTCAAAGTAGATAATTGTATATGAATTTCTAAACCTATAACTGCTTCGTATTCCATTTTATAAAAATGCAAAATTAAGAAGATAATTTGATATATAGATTTAATATCCTAAAATAAGAAATCTAATTAAACAATAAATGCCACCAATTATTCAATATTTTACCCCAATTAATCAATGACTAATAGTTTGTATTTAAATTTTTTTTACATTTGTTTGAAATGAAAAATACGATTACAACTTTTCTCTTTTTGATTGGTTTCTTGACTTTAAAATCTCAAGTTAAAATTGGGGATAATCCATCTACAATCAATTCTAAAAGCCTATTGGAATTAGAAAGTACGGCAAAAGGACTTTTATTTCCTAGAATGAATACCACTCAGATGAACTCTATTGGCAACATTCAAGGAATGACTATCTACAACACTGATAGTAGTTGTTTATGCACTAACAATGGCAGTATTTGGGTAAATTTATGCACTGGTGTAGGTGGCAGTAGTGCAGACAATCAAGGTATCAGTATAAATTCTAGTAAAGGAACAATTACATTGCAAAGAGGTGGTTACATTATATTGGGAGATTCGATAACAGGCAATGAGATAACAGACACTATTACAAATGGATTTTTACAAAAAACTGGCTTAGGAACAAGTGCTTCACCCTATAGAACTGGATTAAAAAATGGAATAAACAATGGAGATATCATTCAATGGGATGGCACAAAATGGATAAGTCAAAAATATAAAACACAATGGATAGATACGCATAACATTTATGGATTAAGAAGTGTGGTTTTGGGTGCTAACAATATAGCAACAGGTCAATATTCATTTGCTGTGGGTCAGAGTGACACTTCCAATGCTAATTATAGTTTCAGTATGGGTAGATACAATAAAGCATCGGGAATTGCCTCCTCATCTTTAGGATTTCAAAACAAAGCGAGTGGTGATTATTCATTTGCTTTAGGTTATGGAAACAGGTCTTCAAACTACACATCATTCGCTCTTGGCAGCGCTTTATTATCTTCTGGTAGTTCTTCATTTTCAAGTGGCGAAGCAAACACTTCTAGTGGCGATTTTTCATTCACTGCAAATACAGGAAATTTGGCAAGTGGTTGGGGATCATTTGCGGCAGGATTAAATAACATCAGTAGTGCAACAGCTTCTTTTGCCATTGGAGAAAATGATACAGTGAGTGCTAATTACAGTTTTGCAAGTGGATATGGGAACAAAGTAAATTCTTCTTATAGTTTTTCTACTGGTCTTACAAACAAAGTAAATGGACAAAGAAGTTTTGCATGTGGAGAAAGCAATGTTATTACTGGCAATGTATCTCAGGCTTTAGGGTCTGGCAACCTTGTAACCAATATTCTTTCTACTGCTATTGGATCAAACAACTTAGTAAGTAATCAATATTGCTTTGCATTTGGAAATTATAATACAGCTAGTGGTTATAATACTTTTTCAATTGGTGTAGGAAATTTAAATAATGGGTCTAACTCTATCAGCGTTGGGAGCTATAATATTGCTTCTGGCGTATTGTCTAATGCATTTGGTTATTTAGACACAGCTTCTGGTGTATATTCTTTGGCCATGGGTAAAAACAGTAAAGCTAGTGGGTTTGCATCAACTGTTATAGGAGATAGTTGTTTAGCTAGTGGTGCTAATAGTTTTGCTAGCGGTCTTCATTCAAGGAGTACTGGCAATTACTCTTTTTCAACTGGCTACAAAGATAAAGCAACTGGACAATACAGTGTAAGTGGTGGTGCTGAAAATTTGTCAAGTGGTTTTGGTTCTACAACTTTTGGGGCTGGTGACTCTGAAGGAACTGTTTTTGGCAATACTGCAAGTGGACAAGGCTCTACGGCAATTGGGATGGGTAATACTGCTTCTGGTTATGGTTCGGTTGCATTAGGCGGATACAATAATACTACTGGATATTGGAATTTTTGTGTAGGTGCTCAAAATAGAGCTTCTGATTATTATAGCGCTGCAATAGGTTCTAACAATCGAGCTTCAGGCTACAGTTCATTGGCAATGGGATATAATAATTTAGCAAGCGGTTATATTGCTACTTCTATTGGTGGATATTTTAACATTGCAAGTGGAATAAACTCATCTAGTTCTGGTTATTTTGATACTGCTAGTGGAGCATACAGTATTGCTATGGGTAAAGA
>CAYVDH010000194.1:0-6407 GCA_964450355.1 uncultured Flavobacteriaceae bacterium | reverse complement strand
TGCTTTTTACGAGCTGTAAGCTCTGCTGTAAGCTCTGCTGTAAGCTCTGCTGTAAGCTCTGTGAAGGTGTCTAAAATACGGACTATTTCTTTTTGAATTTCAAGTGATTTTTTAGGATTGTCCGGAGATGGTATAGGGAATAATTTTAGGGAATAATTACTAATCCATTGTCGCTTATGATCGCCATCAACTAAACCACTCGGCAAAGTATTCAACCAATAAAAGATATACTTTAATAATGCCTTAGATTCATCTTTAGATTTAATCATCTTCATTGCCGATGATTTAGCTTTAAAATCAAAATCAACCCATTTATTGGCAGTAGTAAAGTCGTCAAAAATTATTACCGGGTTAATTGATGCTTTATAAATTCCCTTAGTTTCATCAGTATATCCAAGGATAAAAGTCTTACCTGCCGTCAAAACTGGAGTTAAAAAATAATCATTATAATTATTTGATTCTACTAAATAGCTAGTTGGTTGTTCATAATCGGCAAACTCCCCCAAAGTCTTCCACTCTACTTCCACACCTTCTAATAATTGCTCTAACTTGCTCATGCTTCAATCTCTTTTATGATTAAATCAATATCAGCGCGAAGCGTATTTATTTTCTCTACCGTTTTAGAAACTTCTTCATTTAATTGCATAATATCCACCCGCTCACGTTTGTCTTTACCTACCACATACGAACTCACCGATAGGTTGTAATCGTTTTCAGCAATTATGGTATTGTCTATTGAAACCGCTACATGTTCTACATCTTCCTTTTTATCGAAAATGTCCATTATCTTAGCTATATGCTCGTCAGTAAGCACATTATTATTGGTAGCCTTTTTAAAGAAATCTTCGCCACTGGCATCAATAAACTGCGTTGTGTTATTGGTTTTGTGTTTGGAAAGTACCAAAAGGTTTACCGCTATAGAAGTACCATAGAACAAATTGGGTGCAACAGAAATAATGGTCTCTACAAAGTTATTATCCACTAAATATTTTCTAATTTTCTGTTCTGCACCACCACGGTAAAAAATACCAGGGAAACAAACAATAGCTGCTCTTCCTTTGCTGGAAAGATAATTTAAGGCATGTAAAACAAAAGCAAAATCTGCCTTTGATTTAGGCGCTAATACACCGGCAGGAGCAAAACGGTCGTCATTAATTAGGGTTGGGTCATCATCACCAATCCATTTTATAGAGTACGGAGGATTAGAAACGATGGCATCGAATGGTTTTTCATCGGCAAATTGAGGATTGGTCAATGTATCCCCTAAAACAATGTTGAACTTATCGTAATTAATGTTGTGCAAAAACATGTTCATTCTTGCCAAGTTGTAGGTAGTATGGTTGATTTCTTGACCGAAAAAGCCTTCTTCAATGATGTGGTTGTCAAAGTGTTTCTTTCCTTGTAAAAGCAAAGAGCCGGAACCCGCTGCTATGTCTAAAATTTTGTTGACCTTCAGTTGCTTGTGCAAGGCTAACTGAGCAATGAGTTTAGATACCTGCTGTGGCGTAAAAAACTCACCACCTGACTTGCCTGCGTTTTGAGCATAATTGCCAATCAAAAATTCGTATGCATCACCAAAAAGGTCAATTTCATTGTCTTCAAAATTACCAAAATTGAGTTCTTCAATACCTTTTAAGACTTTAGCCAAGGTATTGTTTTTACTTTCAACGGTATTTCCCAATCTTGTACTTGTTGTGTCAAAGTCGGCAAACAGTCCTTTGATGTCCGGTTCAGATGGATAACCATTTGCAGAACTTTCAATAGCGTCAAAAGTGGCTTTTAAGTCTGTGTTAAGATTTGGGTTAGTGTTGGCTGTTTTAGAAACATTTAAAAAAAGCTGACTGGGGTAAATGAAGTAACCTTTTGTTTTAATGGCATCGTCTTTTATTTCGGGGGTAATTACATCATCCGATAATTTTGAATAGTCAATGCTTTCATCACCACCTTCAATGTATATGGTGAAGTTCTCACTAATGAAGCGATAGAAAAGTGTTCCCAACACAAA
Organism: uncultured Flavobacteriaceae bacterium; assembly: GCA_964450355.1. Lineage (GTDB taxonomy): Bacteria > Bacteroidota > Bacteroidia > NS11-12g > UBA955 > CAYVDH01. The sequence continues at coordinate 4,402 of CAYVDH010000194.1, read as the reverse complement.
CTGTTTAAAGTCCCATCCATCCACCGAGCCACGAACATCGTTGGCTATTTTCCATATTTTTGCTTGTAATTCTGCTCTTTGTGCTGTGCTTGTCATTTTTTATTTTTTATTAAGTCTGTTGGTGCGTTGGCAAAAAATGGCTCTTTTTGTTTTACGAAGGGTCGGCTTGTGTGTTGGGCAAAAACCAAATGTGCTGTTTGTGTGTCGGCTGTCTTTTTACACTGACCGATAACGGTCACGTATATGAAACGTTTGGCATTTCGAAGCACTTTTCTGTCAAGTTACAACTACTTTTGATACGAGCTAAAACGCTCGATAACCCACTGACTGCCAAATGTTTTATATACGATGTTAGGCACAGTTGTTATTTTTCAAGTTCAACTCTTATGTGGTTTAGTAAGCCTTTCAACCATTTGGATACTTGCTCTGAACTTTGAACTGTATGAATATGAGACTGGTTTGCCTGCCAATTTCCATTCATTGCAAAATGAATTTTTTTAACATCAAAAAGTTTTGCTCTTTGGTCTTCCAAAAGTGAAACGAAGTCTCCATTATCAAAATGGTTTGAATATTCTTCAAATGTTTTTTCAACAGCTTGACTTGATGTGATATGCCAATGCGGTTGGGAATGTAGTTCGTTCGGATTATTAAAATCATCCCATTCTGCTCTAAATAGCTGTGTTTTTTTTTCATCAGAATCTTCACCTTCGTAAACTGAAATTGAAATATTTGTATGAATTATTGATATTAACTTTTGCTTCTTTTTCGATTTTTCGACAATAAACTTAACTTCGATAAACAACCAATATTTGTCAAACCATTTCAAAACTTTTACTGGTTCTGAATCATATCTATTTAATGCAGTTGAACTACCTTCAATTCTAAATAAAAAAATATTGTGATGACCTTTATATGGAACTAACCTAAAAGGTTCTACAAAAAGTATTTTGCACTCTTTGTTAATTGTACTTACTATACCAAGATAATCAGTCATATTTCTATCTATTAGGATAAAAGTAAGATTTGAGGATATCGTCTATAACAGGCTTAACAAAGGAATTACCGATTTCTAATTCTTTACCTAATTCGACTAATTTTAAATATACACCACTCTCTTGTAAATTATCCTTATGAATATTTGGTACAGGTATATTTTTTATTTGAATTTTACCCAAATCATAACCCGACATTATTGGTTTGGAATAAACAGAAAGCATCACATCAAAGATATTGCTGCTAAAACAAGCCAAATAAAAGTAGTAATCATTTAGTTTAAAATCCTTTTTAGGGATAAATGCGTTCCCTTCTTCAATAATGCAATCTCCTTGTTTATCAAATGCAAAGGAATTGGAGTTTCCGAACCTATTTGAATACAATCTTGATTCTTTAGTAAATTGCCAATTTCTTGGTCTAGTTAATGCCCACCAATGATTTATCCCTTTTCTTTTTTCAAGAATCTCTTTATTTGGTAATAAATGTGTGTTATAGAAGTCCAAATCAATCAATTCATTTTCATTTTTGAATATTAAACCTTCTTTGTTGTAAGGAAACCAACTGTATTCGGTAATAGTCAGTTTACCTAACTTTATAGAATTGTTTGTTAATATTGGTCTGAATAGTTTTTTTTCCGACTCTTTTAATAATTCAAATTCATCGGATGTTATTTTAAAGATGTTTTTTACACCAAGCAAAGCCCCTTGTGAAATATTAAAAATATCTCCAATGGTTGATAATTTCCCTGCTTTGTAATAAATACTTAATTCTTTTATGAATTCATTTTCATCAAATGAAATTAGCTTCCAACTATTATTTATAATTGGAAAATAATGTGGAGTATAAATACTAAAGTTTTTAGTATTGATTGAAAGTTCATTGTTAGAATTCATTTTTCTAAACTCTCTCAACGCATCTTGAACAACTCCTTTTTCATTTTTTGTCCACAAAACTTTAGGTAGTTGAAGTGATTGAATTTTTGAAGCAATAAATAAACTTACATCTGTTAATGCGTCTTCAAAAACATAATTACCTAATTTGGCCAATACCTTGAAATTCAAATCTTCACCAATTTTATTTCTAAGGTCAGAATATATCTCAGAATAAAAAATTGAAGTAGGTAGCACACAACCAATAACACCATTATTTGACAAAGATTGACTTGCCTTATAAAAAAATGCAGTTGCTTGGTTTGGTCTAGACCTTCTAACAACATCACTTAAAATATCTAATACTGTATCTCGACTGGATTTCTCCTTTAATAATTCCCAAGAGAGAAATGGAGGATTCATTAAAATAATATCATTTTGCCCCCAATCTTCAACTAATGAATCTTCAACTCGTTTTACTACAATATTTAATTCATTGTTCCATTGCTTACGGTTTTCATAAGTTAAAAGAAAACTAGATGTTCTTATTGCACTATCAGAAGAGTCAAACCCTTTAATAGTAATAGTTCCTTTATAATCTTTGTTTTTTAACTGTTTTAGTATTTCAATTAAAAATTCAGATGAACCACACGAAGGGTCTAAAATTGTGATTTGCGGCTTAGATAAATCAAAGGTTTTTATTGTATTTTCTACTATACTCCTTGCAATATACTGGGGAGTGTAATGAATACTAGAATATGCATCTAATCTAGTTTCTAGTTTACTTGAAACTCCGCCAAATAAGTCCCTTTGTGGGTTAAAGTAAATTACTTCTCGATGAGCTTCTTGAAAAAGTACACCTGCTGTATGGCGAAGTATTAAATCTAGATTTGGCTTAATGTTTCTTACTCCTTGGTTTAATCGCTCTACAAAGTAGTCAAACCTGTCTGGAATTTTGGAGTTTGAAATGTTCCATTTATCATAATCGATATTTGAAATGTCTTCTTCTATACTTACTAATAATGTGAAAAGTAAATTTATTGTTTCTGATGAATCCTGTTTTTCAAAAGTTATATTTCTAAGCTGTCTGAAAATGTCGAGAATGAAAGGGACTACATCGTTTTGTGTCTTGTGAGACTTTGATGAAAGGTACTTATAGAATTGTCCTAAATTAAATTCTATCTTTTTATTTGGAATATTTTCTGTTTTACCTTCAAACCAATTAACTACTTCTACAGAATCTTCATTTATAAAAAGAAAATTTTTAGTGTTTGTCGACCAAGATTCTCCATATATTACACCCTGATTTACGTCACCTTTTGCAGAAGTTTTTAGGCAGAAATCACCTTGTCCACCATTGAGCACAAGAAACTTGTCTGCTTGGTTAAGTGGATTTAACTTCATTGGAAGTAAACCAAAGTTTGATTCCCAAATGTTTATGTCTTTCAAGTTATTCATAGTGCAAAGGTAAAAATTTGTTTTCTTTTATTTGATTTTATTCTGACAATTTATCGTTTTCGGGGGTTTCTACAATTGTGCCTAACATCTGTATAAACGCAACTTTTACGTTTATTTATTAAGAACTTGCGTTTATTTCCGCCTTAGCTGAAGGTTTGTTACGTTCCGGTAATAATATTTAGTTTTCGTAGTTGCAGGTTTTGATTTTACCATACTGATTATTTCGACTTTCTCAAACAATGGTAAAAATACAATATCATAGTTAAATATCCAAATCATCAAATGGACTTTTGATATTTTGTAAACTTTTGGTGCTTACATGGGTATAGCGTTCAGTGGTTTTACAATCTTTATGACCAATCAATTCCTGAATGAAGCATTTATAAAAGCTTAGCTATAAAACAATAAAAATCACTGCTAATATAAGCGTTATTCATTTATCCACCAATAGTTTGAAAAAAAATTTTACTCTATTAAACAAAAAAAAAGCCCTCACCATTTCTGGCAAGGGCTTTTTGGTCATACAGTTCACCGTAGTCTAATTGTTACCGAACCATAAACTGGAAGAGATAAGACCAAAGGGCGGTAAATGCCCCCCGATAAGCCGTTTTACCTCCTTTTTCGAGAATTTTTGTTCGTATTTTTAAAACGTTGTTGCTCATAAATGAAACGTTGTTGCTCATAAACGAACCGTTCTTACTCATCAATGAAACGTTGTTGACCATCAATGAAACGTTGATGCTCATAAACGAAACGATGATGCTCATCAATGAACTGTTGTTGCTCATCAATGAACCGTTCTTACTCATAAACGAACCGTTGTTGCTCATAAATGAAACGTTGTTGCTCATAAACGAAACGTTTTTACTCATAAACGAAACGATGATACTCATCAATGAACCGTTTTTGCTCATAAACGAAGCGTTCTTACTCATAAACGAAACGATGATACTCATTAATGAACCGTTTTTGCTCATAAACGAAACATTGTTGCTCATCAATGAACCGTTTTTGCTCATAAATGAACCGTTCTTGCTCATAAATGAATCGTTCTTGCTCATAAATGAATCGTTCTTGCTCAT
>CAYVDH010000193.1:0-6508 GCA_964450355.1 uncultured Flavobacteriaceae bacterium | reverse complement strand
AAATCTGGTAGGGTAATTTTGGATTATTCGTTTGATTTTTATATAATTAACTAAAAATAGGCATTTTTAACAATTTAATCTATTTTTAGTCTCATTTTAATTTCTTAGACACAAATGTAACGAATAATGCTGCTTTAAATTGTGATTAATATCTCAATTTTCAATTGATTACCATATTTTGTCATAGTAATTTTAATGCGTTTGTTTTACCAACTTAATATTAATTTATACTTAATATTTTAATAAATTTTTAAATCTATGTTTGTTTGTTCAGTATTAAATTCAATTTATTTTTATTTTTTCACTAATAAATGGAATACCTTTTCTTCCAATCTAATTATACCTAATGCGGAATCTATATTTAAAATACATCAAGGGAAACAAGTAATAAAAAAAGGGAAGCAAAAATTGCCTCCCTTATAATAAATTATCTAATGACTTATTGAACCATGAATTTAGCGCTTATTTCTGTACCTTCTATTTTAATGAAATAGATTCCACTGTCTAAATCAGCTACATGGATATTGCTTTCACCGTTTGCATTCAAGTTGACAAATTTCACTTGTTGTCCTAATGAGTTATAAATGTAAATCATTTTGTTTTGATATTGGTTATTTACTTTCACATTGATAGAGCTAGAACTTGGATTAGGGTAAACCTTAATGAATTCATTGTGTTGTAAAATAGTCTCTTGAACACTGGTATTTTCATTAAAAATAACTACCGAAGCCACATTGGTTTTAATTGGGGTTTGGTAATCAAAATATATGTAAGCTTTGTTGGTAATGGAATCGCCTAAGGCAATTGAACCATTGACATTTGCCTCAAAAGAAATAAAACCATGGCTTGCTTTTTCGTTGATATGACTATCAGGAAGTAGAATATTATTGAATTCCCAAATCAATGTATTGTTATCACCTAATCTCAATGAATACGATGAAGGATGACTTGTATTTGTTACTTTAAGTGAGCGTAAACCTAATTTTTGAGTGAAAGTATCTACCACTGTAACTTTATAAGCTGTATCGTTACCAGTATTTTGAAAATGAATGGTGTATTTAATTTTCTTTAATCCTGGTTTAACTTTTCCTTCAGGGTAACATTGTTTGATGTTAGGGTCATAAGCTCCTACAACAGTTTGAACCAAAGTATCGTCATTATTTTCTGGCACTGAGTCATTTTTTCTGTTGACAATAGAAGCAAAAAATCCTAATTTATCTCCCAAAGATGAAACACCAACAGTGGTTTTAAATTCAATGGTAATGGTTTTCTTTTCTAGCCAAGTTAGATTAGCAAATTTATATACCAATTCGTTTGATGTATTAGAAAAAGGGGCAATGTCAGAACTCACATACGTAACAGTTGAAGGGTATTGTAATTTCATTACTAAAGAATCGTTGATTATACTGTAATTTGTGCCTGTTAACGTGTATTTTTCTGTAAAGCCCAATCTGGTTCTGTATCCTCGGTAGGCAGAGATTGTAACACCTAAATTTTTATTAGTACTTGGATGGATAGGAATACCTAAATTGGTAGTGGTAGTTCCAGCTATTATTGTAATGCTGATAGCCGAACAAGGTGCAACATTCGATTGAACATCAGGCATGGAATAACTCACATTGTAACTTCCTGCCAATACTGATAATTCATAATTTCCGTTATTATCTGAATAGGTATAAAATTTTTGAGTTCCATTATCAAATTCGATGAGGGTGTGTTTTATAATTAAATCTCCTGTATTGTATGTACAACTTGAATCTTTATCTACATAAATTTTACCAGACACTACAGCCCCAAGAGCCAATTCTGCTGCACCATCAAATCCGTTACCACAAGAAACGACTATTGCTTTTTCTTTTTTAGTATAGACTGGAAATAAGTTAAACATCTGATTCATTGACTGATTTTGAAACCATTTTGAAGAATCTAAATCATAATAATAATTCCCAACAGTATTAGTAGCAGCTAATATTAAGTTTTTATAAAAAGTAAAACCATTGTAATAATAAAATTGAATAGTGGGATTGGAAACATCCTTCAATAAGGAATCATCTTGCCATAATTCAACACTGTTGTTATTCGCATTTACAACTAGGAATTGTGAATCATTTTTAACTGCTAGTTTAAATACATCCCTTGTGTTTTTGTTTTTGGTATAGGTAAAATTTGATCCATCATAGTAAAACATTGACGAAGTTTTGACACCACCTCCAATACTATCAAAATTTCCAGCCACAATCAATTTATTTTTAATAACCTCTATGGATGAAAAATTATAAATTTTCGTGTTAGTTTCTCTTACTGTTTTTATCAAACTAGTGGAATTTGTAGAACCATCAAACGACAATAAGTACTCATTTCTAAAATTATTTTGATAATCATTTATAATGTAATACAATTTGTTCTTATAAGCTTTCATTTTTTTATATGATGAAGTGCTGTCTTTGTTTCCATTATAATACGAAGGAATTGAGTCCCAATTTGTGCCATTAAACTTAATCAAATTATAATTTTTATTACCTGCTCTTCTAGTTCCATTTAAAGTAGCAATATCACCACACAAATACAATTCACCATTGTATTCTTCAATATCAGTTATATAATAATATGCTCCTGTTACCCCAAACGTTGGGAATTTAGACCAATTGGTACCATTCCATTTGTGAATGGTTACTGTTCCTGATAGTTGAGTAAACTCGCTCACATACAAATTACCATCAATGTATTTATATGCCTGAATTTGCGAACTACTTCCACAACCAGCTCCATTATTAATTCCTCCACCTAGTTTTTTCCATGCATAGCCCTTTTGTGCCTCTAATTGCTGGATAAATAAAGTTGCTGTAAGTAACAGCATTAATTGGGTAAGTTTATATTTTCTCATATGTTGATTATTTTAATTATTATAGTTGTATTTTAAATGAAATGCCTATGTTGTTTATTGTTGATTTTACTAATTCTGTTTTATCTGATAATGAATTTACTTTTCCTAGGTTTTGTCTCTCATAGCCTAATCCTAAAATAAATTTATTTGTAATATATCGGTTGTAAAACATTCCATATTGAATGTTATTAAAAGATTGTTTTTTTGAATTATTGTGGTATGAACTTAACTGCAATGTAGTATAGTCATACTTATAGTTATTGTTAGAAATTTCACTCAATATGTTTGTGCCTAATTTGAACTGAAAACTGTTTTTCTCTTTGAATTGCAAGCTGTATGATACTAGAACTGGAAAACTCATGTATTGAATTTTACTTGTTACTTTTTCTTGAATTCTTTCAGGTGATATTTGAATATAACCTGCAATTTCACCATTGATATCAATAACAGGTACCTCTTTCAATTCATAATCCACATGTTGCGATTTTAATAATGTCATTTTATTGATTCCTATTGAAGCGCCAAAGCCTTTGTAGAATGTTCTTTCCATTGATATTCCATAATTGAAAACAATTGATTTTTTATTTCCATTACTGCTTATTTCACTGTAATTTCTATTTAATTTTTTATCATTTTTTTCTTGAACTTCAGATTGATACTTTTGATGACTAGCAAGAAAGGATAATCCAATCAAAAAATTGCCTGAGGGCAAGGCTGTAAAAAGGGTACTTTTCTGCTTGAATTCTTTTTTTATTTTTGAAATGGCTAATTGTTCAATTTCAACTATCAATGGTTTTGTATTTAATTTTATTAAATTTTGCATGAAATTAGAACCAAGAATATACTCATCTAAATTGAACTCCTTTGCCATGTTATCATTAGATTTGTATTGATTTTCATTCACCATTTTACCTGAAGTCACTGTCTGATTACTACCCTTATTTTTTGATTTAGTGTTTACCGTTTTCTTTTGAAAATTTATACCATTATTTTTTTTATAATTTTGCTCAGCAACATCGTATTTATTGGTATTGGGTAAAACACTCTCTGCATCACGATTTTTTTCTGAAGAATGTTTAGAAATCACTTCCTTTTTAACTGTTGTAGTATCGTTGGTATGTTTTAAATTGAACATAGAATTGATTCCAAATCCTATGATAGCAAGCATAAACAATACAACAGCAGGTTTTTTTATTTTTCTAAACCAAAAAAGAAAAATAAATTTTTTCCATTTATTGTCTTTTACTTCATCAATAACATCCAATTTTTGTTGAAGAAAATCATCAAAAGAAATGCTGCTTGAATCTTCACTTTCTAATTTGCTTTTTATAAAATCGTAAGCTGGAAAATCCATGCTTTCGTGATTTTGTATTTGTTGATTTAACAAATCATCAATGTTTAGTTTGTCTTCATTCACCATAATTAAACATTGATTTTAAAGTTTTTCTTGCTTTGGTTAACTGCGACCTGCTAGTGCTTTCATTGATATTTAAAAGCTCTGCTATTTCTTTATGAGTTTTGTTCTCTAATACATACAAGTTCAAAATTAATCTGTACCCATCTGGTAATTTTTGAATGGCAGATAACACTATGTTGACATCGTATTTTAATAAATCTTTGGAAACAAAAACTTCTTCTTCTATTTGTTCAATTTCTTCATTTAATGATATCGTGTTTTTGATGTTTTTTCTGTAATGATCAATAGCGGTATTGATTGCAATACGCTTTGCCCATGCTTCAAAATTGCTATTCACATCAAATCGCTTTAAATTTTGGTAAATTTTAATGTATGTTTCTTGAAGTATGTCCTTTGCTTCATCTGAATTAGAAGCATATCGCTTGCACAAAGTCATTATTTTAGGTGCAGTTGCATTGTATATGAATTCAAATGCTTCAGTTTTTCCAAAAACAAAATGTTTAATGGCCATAATAAGTTTATTTTCCGGACTCATTTCCGACATGTTGGATTCTATGTGATTTAAACTTATCATGCTTACCCTTAATACGCACAAAGTTGATAACGCTGCTTTAAATATCAAATAAAATATTCATAATATTGATTTATAGGCAATTAAATTTAAAGATTGTTTAATTAATTGAATATAATTTTATTTGCAGTAAAAATCATGACAGAGAAAAAATCAAAAACCGGCTATTGGATGTTATTTTTAGTTTCATTAGGCATTTGTGTTGCCTTAATTATGTTTTTACCTCAAGCCTTTTGGTTAGCTTTACCTACAACTGTAGGAGGATTAGCTATGGCTATGGATTGGATTTAATTAATCCAATTGTTTGACTGCTAATTCAGCAATGGTTTTTCCAATGCTCAAACTGCTTGTTGCAGCAGGACTTGGCGCATTCAACACATGAATTTGACCTTTTATTTCTTTGATGTAAAAATCATCTATCAATCCACCATCTTTATCACAAGCTTGAGCTCTTACACCTGCTCCACCTTGTTGTAAATCGTCATTTTTCACTTCTGGTAACAACACTTGCAAGGCTTTAGTAAAAGCGTTTTTACTGAACGACCTGTGCATTTCTCCTAATCCGGTTTTCCAATATTTACTTGCAACCTTTCGGAATCCCTTCCACATCAAAGATGAAAACAATTCTTTTAAATTGATGTCCGACTTTTTATAACCTTCTTTGCTAAAAGCTAATACTGCATTTGGTCCAGCTTCTATTTCACCATCTATTCTGCGAGTAAAATGCACCCCTAAAAAAGGAAAATTAGGATCGGGTACAGGATAAATTAAATGTTTAACTAAATATCTTTTATCTTCTTTCAATGAGTAATATTCTCCCCTGAATGGAATAATTTTAACTTGCAAATCAGAAATGGAATATGAAGCTATTTCATCGCAATACAATCCAGCGCAATTAATCAATAAACTTGTGGTATATTCTGCCTTAGATGTTTTAACTATGGTTGCATTATCTTTATTAATCAGTCCTGTGACTTTATTTTCAAAAAATAGTTTTCCTCCCAAGGACTCAAATACTTCAGCATATTTTCTTGCTACTACCTTGTAATCCACTATTCCTGTTTGTGGTACTACTATGCCTCTGATTCCGGAAGTGTATGGTTCTATTTTTTTAATTTCTTCTTGATTGATGTATGTTAATCCTTCAAGTCCATTTTCTACTCCCCTTTTGTAAATGTTATCTAAAGCAGTTAGTTCAGACTCTTTGGTCGCTACAATAATTTTACCACACAATTCAAAAGGAATGTTGAGTTCCTTGCAAAACTCAATCAATAAATGGTAACCTTCAATACAATTTTTTGCTTTTAAACTGCCTGGTTTATAATAAATCCCACTGTGAATTACTCCACTGTTGTTACCAGTTTGGTGTTTGGCGACTTGATTTTCTTTTTCTAATATTGCAATAGATAAGTTTGGTTTGGCTTTTTTTAATTGCAAGGCTGTAGCTAATCCAACTATTCCTGCTCCTACAACTACAACATCAAATTTCATTTATAATTTTTCTTTTAATTCTTTTTCTAATGTATCTAATCTCTTTTTTTATTCTTCTATTAATTTAGATTTTCTTTTTGAATTATTATTAAGGGGAAATAAAGAAAAAACAGGAAAAAATAACCAAAAAAGAAAACAACTCAAA
>CAYVDH010000192.1:0-6520 GCA_964450355.1 uncultured Flavobacteriaceae bacterium | reverse complement strand
GTAGAATGAACTTTCTTGTATTTTTTTACCGCATTAAATATGGAGTTGGCCATCACTGTTTGTCCACTGTCTTTAGACAATACTTTTCGGTCTTTTTCATTGGTCAAAAAACCTGTTTCAATCAATACTCCTGGCATGGCTGTTTTCCATAACACTAAAAAACCTGCTTCCTTGACACCTCTGCTTGTTAATGAACTGTTCTTTTTGAATTCTTCTTCTACAAATCCTGCAAATTTTATACTTTGTTTTCTGTAAGCATTTTGTAATAAATTCAATATAATATGTCCAACTGGTGAATTGGGGTCAAACCCCTCGTAAGCTTTATTGGTTTTATAATCACTTTCTAACAATATCACTTCATTTTCTCTTTTTGATACTGCAAGATTGCCCTCATTTTTATGCAAACCCATTAAATATGTCTCTGTACCATTAGGCTCTTTTTTGTCGTTGGCATTGCAATGTATGCTGATAAAAAGGTCGGCATTGTTTTTGTTAGCTATATTACTACGCTCACTTAATTCAATGAATTTATCTGTTTTACGTGTATATACAACTTTCACTCCTGGCATACTATCCTCTATAAGCTTGCCAAGTTTTAAAGCTATTGCAAGCGTTACTTCTTTTTCTTTACTATCTCCTCCATTGCATCCAGGATCTTTTCCACCATGCCCTGCATCAATCACTACTACATTGAATACTGTGTCAACATGGTTAAATGAAGAGAATAAAAATAAAATAGTTGTTAATGTTAAAATTTTGTTTTTCATCGTTTATTCAATTCAATTTTTTAAATTACTTTTGTGCAAAATTAAAGACAAGTCTTTGCATATTACTCCAATCAAAACAAATAATCTCCCAAAAAAAGTGTGGATATTGGCTTTATCGTTCTTGATACTATACACATTTGATGCAAAATCACAGTCTGTTAATCTCATTGATACACTTAAATCAAAAACAATACCAAACGACACCTTTCGCATTTCTAAAGACGCTATTGAAAGCATCATTGAATACAAAGCAAAAGATTCTGTGTATTTTGACATCAAAGCAAAAAAAGCTTATCTATATGGAAATGCAGAAGTAAAATACGATGGATTAACACTTAATTCCGCCTTGATTATTGTTGATTTTGATCGTAGAGAATTGCTAGCAAAAGGAAGAATTGACAGCATTGGCAGGTACGTGGACAAACCGCATTTTGATGATGGTGAACGCCAAACTGATGCAGATACCATGGTGTATAACTTTGAAAGCAAAAGAGGTAGAACTTATGGCATCATCATGAAAGAAGGTGAAGGCTACATACACAGTGAAAAAATATTACGTGATGAGGACAAAAGCATTTATGGTGTAGAAAATAAATACACTACTTGTAGTAACCCCCATCCTCATTTTCATATTTCAGCAAGTCGAATTAAAATCATTCCAGACAACAAAGTGGTTTTTGGACCTTCAAATTTAGTGATAGAAGATGTGCCTACACCATTGTATGTTCCATTTGGAATTTTCCCAACTAAAAAAGGACAAAAAAGTGGCATCACACCTTTTGAATATGGAATGAGCGGTGCTTATGGCCCCTACTTAAGAAACATCGGGTATTATTTTGCAATCAGTGAAAAATTTGACCAAACCATCACTGGTGATGCTTATTTTAGAGGAAGCTTCAAATTAGCTTCAAATTCAAGGTATGCAAAAAAATATAAATACAATGGAAATTTAGGCTTAGAATATTCTAAATTTTTAAATGGTGAGAGAGAAGATCCCAATTTTAAATCCAATTCTACTAAATCTTTTAGCATTAGATGGGATCACAGACAGGATGCAAAAGCAAGACCAGGAACAACTTTCAATGCCAATGTCAATATTCAAAAAAACAATTTTGCACAATTAAATTCTTTAAATCCAACTCAAATTGTAAATAACATTTTCACTTCATCGGTTACTTATTCTAAAATGCTTTTGAGAAATAAAGTCAACCTTTCTGTGAATGCTATGCATTCCCAAAATACTCAAACAAAAGACTTTAGTTTAACCCTTCCAAGTTTGAATTTAAACATACAACGTATTACTCCATTTACTAAACCAAATAATAAGGGAAAATACAGTCCATTTAAAGATTTTGGTATCAGTTATCAAGGTAGTTTAGACAACAGAATCAACGTAAAAGACAGTTTATTTTTTACTCTTGAACCTCTCAAAAAACTTGTGCTAGGCGAAGCTTCCATATTGCCTACAAAGCTAAAATCACACGAATCTTTTAGGCAGGGTATATTACACTCCTTCCCTATTACTTTGGGTTCATATAAGTTTTTTAGAAATCATTTTTCATTTACTCCAAGTGTTAGCTACCAAGAATTTTGGTATTTTGAAACAATAGAAAAAAACTGGAACACTACCAATAAAAAAATTGACACAATATACCACAATGGATTTAGTAGAGCATATGAATATGGCACTTCGGGAAATATCGGTACTCAAATATTTGGAACGTATCAATTTGATAAAAAGAAAATAAAAGCACTTAGACACACCATTACTCCCAATGTTGGCATTGCTTATCGCCCAGATTTTAGTGAAAAAAAATACGGTTTTTATAGCGACTCTATTCAAGTGGATACATTTGGTAGAAAAGCAATATACAGCAAATTTGAACAAGGGATTAAGGGTCTTCCAGGCAGGGGCAAGCAAGGTTTGATTACATTCAGTATAGCCAACAGCATCCAAGCTAAAATGCTTAAAAAAACAGATTCAGTTCCTGCTTATGAAAACAAAATGTTATTAGAAAATTTTTCTTTCAATGGTAATTACAATTTTTTAGCCGACAGTTTTAAACTTTCAAACCTTACATTTAGTACTTTTACAAGGTTATACGATTTAGTGAGTATTAATGCATCTGCCACAGTTAACCCTTATCAAAAAAATGGAAACAGATACATTAATGAATTAGAGATTTTAAAAGGCAAAAGATTAGGAGCTACTACCAGTGCATACATTCAAACAGCTACCAGAATAAATGAAGCAATGTTTGCTAAAAAGAAAAAAAATGATACTGCCTACAAACCAAAAAATGAATTAGAATCTGGTGAGCTTAGGGCAATGATGTTAGACCCTTATGGTTATGTTAATTTTAACTCCAATTGGGATATTGATTTTAATTATTCCATTAACTACAGTTTAAACAACTACAAATCAAGATACACACACAACCTATCCGCAGGAGGAAGTTTTAATTTAACACCAAAATGGAAAGTAGGTTGTAGAAGTGGATATGATTTTGATCAAAAGAAAATTTCATACACACAAATTGACATCAGTAGAAGTTTGCATTGTTGGGCTCTAAATTTCAGTTGGATTCCTGATGGTATAAGAAAAAGTTTTACCTTTTCATTGTACGCTAACAGCTCTATGTTGCAGAGTTTGAAAGTGAACAAACGTAGATTCTGGTACGACAATTAATTAATTTTATTTCATTTTTTCTGTTGTGATTTAAATTGAGTATTTTCGCGCTTTATTTAAAATGCAGCACATTCGTAATTTTTGTATCATTGCTCATATCGACCACGGTAAAAGTACATTAGCCGACCGCTTGTTGGAATATACACAAACAGTTTCTAAAAGAGAAATGATGAATCAGGTTCTTGACAACATGGATTTGGAAAGGGAAAGAGGTATTACCATTAAAAGTCATGCCATACAAATGGATTACATTTTGGATGGAAAAAAATACGTTTTAAACTTAATTGATACTCCTGGACATGTTGATTTCAGTTACGAGGTTAGTAGAAGTATTGCTGCTTGCGAAGGTGCTCTTTTAATTGTAGATGCTTCTCAAGGTATCCAAGCACAAACCATTAGCAATTTGTATTTAGCAATTGATCACGGTTTAGAAATCATCCCTATATTAAATAAAATGGATTTACCAGGTGCTATGCCAGAAGAGGTAACTGACCAAATAGTAGATTTAATTGGTTGCGACCCTGATTCAGTAATTCCAGCAAGTGGTAAAACTGGTATGGGGGTGCTTGATATTTTAAGAGCAATTATAGATCGAGTGCCATCTCCCAAAGGTGACACCAATGAAAAATTAAAAGCATTGATTTTTGATTCTGTTTTCAATTCTTTCAGAGGAATTATAGCTTATTATAAGATATTAAATGGAACCATCAAAAAAGGTGACAGAGTAAAATTCATGAACACCGACAGTGAATACTTCGCTGATGAAGTAGGTGTATTGAGACTAGAAATGGAACCAAGAAATGAAGTTTTGGCGGGAGATGTTGGATATATTATCACTGGAATAAAACAAGCAAAAGAGGTAAAAGTTGGTGACACCATAACTCATTTACTGAATCCTACTGAAGAAGCTATCAAAGGATTTGAAGATGTGAAACCTATGGTATTTGCGGGAATTTACCCAGTAGATACTGAAGACTATGAGGAATTAAGAGACAGCATGGGCAAGTTACAACTGAACGATGCCTCCTTAGTTTTTGAACCCGAAAGTTCAGCAGCATTGGGTTTTGGTTTCCGATGTGGATTTTTAGGCATGCTGCACATGGAGATTATTCAAGAAAGATTGGAAAGAGAATTTGGAATGACAGTAATTACTACTGTTCCCAATGTATCTTACATAGCCTATACTAAAAAAGGAGACATCATAGAAGTTAATAATCCTAGTGATTTACCCGACCCAAATTATATTGATTATGTGGAAGAGCCTTATATCAACGCAACCATAATAACTGCCACTGATTATGTTGGACCTATCATAGCATTGTGTATAGAGAAAAGAGGAATCATTAAAAATCAAATTTATTTAACAACTAACAGAGTAGAATTATCATTTGAAATGCCATTGGCAGAAGTAGTATTTGATTTTTACGATAAACTAAAATCGATTTCAAGAGGGTACGCTTCATTTGATTACAGTCCTACTGAGTACAAATTGTCTCATTTAGTCAAAATGGACATCATGTTAAACAAAGATATTGTAGATGCTTTATCTTCAATTATACATAGAGACAGAGCTTTTGATTTAGGTAAAAAAATATGTAAAAAATTAAAAGACTTAATTCCAAGGCAACAATTTGAGATAGCAATTCAAGCTGGTGTAGGTGCTAAAATTATTGCCAGAGAAACAATTAGCGCTTTGCGTAAAGATGTTACTGCCAAATGTTATGGTGGTGACATATCACGTAAAAGAAAATTATTAGAGAAACAAAAAGAAGGTAAGAAAAGAATGAGACAAGTAGGAAATGTGGAAATTCCTCAGTCTGCATTCATGGCTGTATTAAAACTTGATGATTAAACCATTTGTCAGATTATCCTAAGCAATTTTGGTTATTGTGTTTAGCGTGCTTGTTCTTTTTTTGCAGCTTTAACATGGTATTGCCTGATTTACCAGTCCTTTTAAATCACATCAATGGTTCACAGCTCGAATGGTTTATAATTCCAGCTTTTGCCTTTACTGCTTTACTTTTAAGACCCATTAGTGGGAAATTATGTGATACCATTGGTCGAGTTCCAGTGATGTGTATTGGAGGAATTGTGGCTACTATTGCTAGTTCATTGTATTTGATATTGCCTTTTGTTTTTTTATTTTTTGTAATCAGAGCATTTCATGGATTGAGTGCTGGCTTCACTCCTACCGGTTTTACTTCATTTGCAGATGATATCGTTCCTTTTCATAAACGAGGCGAAGCTATGGGAATCATTGGCATATTTAACAATGTTGGCAACGCAATGGGTTGGGTGTTTGGCAGTTTTATAACTAAAGAATTTGATATCACTACTACTTTTACTTTAAGTTCAGTTTTTGGGTTCATTTCATTAGTGATATTTATCAATTTAAAAGATGTCATTAAAAACAAACAAACATTTAATTTTAATTTATTAAAAGTTAATAAAGGCGATGTTTTTGAAACCAGAATTTGGTTACCAGGCATAGTCATGGTATTTGCTGTATTTTCATCTGGTTGTATTTTAGCTTTAATTGGAGATTATTCTGAGTATTTAAACATTGAAAACAAGGGTACTTACATGGTAATTTACATTGCATTTTCATTATTTGTTAGATTTTTTGCAGGCAGGTGGAGTGATAAATACGGGAGAAAAAAAATATCGACTATAGGTGTCTTTCTATTGTTTTTAAGCATGCTGTTTTTAGCTTTCTCAACAGAATTTTATCTTTATGCTATTTCTGCTATTTTATTTGGGTTTGCATTTGGCTTGCTCTCACCTTCTTTATTTGCTTGGGCAGTAGATTTGGCAGAAGAAGGAAAAAAAGGAAAAGCTGTTGGCACCTTATTCATTTTTTTAGAAGTAGGTGTCATTTTAGGTTCAGGCATTTCTGGATTGATATACAACAACAATCCAAATCAATTTTTTAATGCCTTTTTACTTTCAGCTATTTTATCATTAATAATTTTTGTGTTTTTAATTTTAAAAAAAAATGCACCATTTAAACATTAACCCAGATTACGCATTAGAAAAAAAGGTTTAAATTTGAGTTCTAAAATCC
>CAYVDH010000191.1:0-6542 GCA_964450355.1 uncultured Flavobacteriaceae bacterium | reverse complement strand
AGTTTTAAAAACAAAATAAACGAATGTTACAAAAGATTAGAAAGGAACTTAATAAGCTAGATAATGAGTTATTAAGTGTAGAGGAGTTTTGTCAATACACTAGCTTAAAATATGAACAAGTAGAACCCTTAATAATAGGATAATCTATCATTCAACCTAGCTAAAAAATGAACCATTTTAATTGATAATCTCATGAATTTAAACTATATTTGAGCTATTCAATACAAGTAATAAATTGAGTTAAATTTAAAGGTGCACAATTCGGTGCACTCATTTTGATAAAGATCGGAAGCCTTATAAATAAAGGAATAGGAGAGGTGTTACAAATCCCTCTTTCTCCGCCAGCTGAAAAGCAAATGGTTACAAAACCCACTAAATTTAATGATTTAGTGGGTTTTTTCGTTTATGGTATTTCAAAAGTGTTCATTAAATATCAATGTCAAAGGTGTCTTTGAAGGTGTCACCTGTTTTTTAAAAAAAGAAGTGACACCTATCAAATAAAGCGGGGGTTTACAACCGGTTAGAACCGCTTCAAAATTTAAACATCTTGTGTAAAACTATTGAATGATTTAATTTAATACTAACTTTAAAGGTTACCAACCATGAACACAACAGTATCAATTCTCTTTTACATTAAAAGAGCTAAAGCCAACAGTCAAGGGATTTCTCCAATTTACGTAAGAGTTACAGTCGAATCAAAGAGGTTTGAATTTAGCAGTATGAAATACGTGAATATTGAAAAATGGTCAATAGAAGGGAACAAAGTTAAGGGGTCAAGTGAAGAAGCTCGAACAATAAATAGTCATCTTGATTATTTGAAAAATCAAGTTTTAGAAGCAGAAAAAAGACTATTTAAAAAAGATAGTAAAGTTACCTCTGAAAGCCTAAAAAATGAAATGTTTGGTTGTCAAGAACGCACCCGCACCCTAATCCCCATCTTCATCGACCACAACAACAAAATCAAAGCACTAATCGGAAAAGAATACGCACCAGGAACATTGGAGCGGTATGAAACTTCACTTAAACACACCAAAGACTTTTTGATGTGGAAATACAACATAACCGATATTGATATACTGAAGATAGACCATGCCTTTATCTCCGATTACGAATTTTATTTGCGTACGGTCCGCAATTGTGCCAATAACACAGCAGTCAAATACATCAAGAACTTCAACAAGATCATTAAAATTTGTTTGGCCAATCATTGGCTAGACAAAAACCCATTTGCGAACTACAAATCCAAAGTCAAAGAAGTTGACCGTGTCTACCTATCCGAAGAAGAAATCCAAGAAATCATTAACAAAGACTTCGGAACCGACCGACTTTCATTAGTCCGCGATATCTTCCTTTTTAGCTGCTTTACAGGATTAGCATACATCGATGTCAAAAACCTAACTAAATCGCACGTAAGCATTGGTATTGATGGCGAGAAATGGATATTCACCCACCGTCAAAAAACCGAAAGTGCTTCTAAAATTCCAATCCTACCGGTCACCCAAATGATAATCGACAAATACGAAAACCATCCACAAGCATTAAACCAGGATAGACTGTTACCAATCTTGAGTAATCAAAAAATGAATGCGTATTTAAAAGAAATAGCAGCTGTATGCAACATCAACAAAGAATTAACCTTTCACATTGCCCGTCATACTTTTGCCACTACTGTAACCCTAACCAATGGTGTTTCCATCGAATCCGTTAGCAAAATGCTTGGGCATAAAAACCTCCGAACAACCCAACATTATGCCAAAGTATTAGATAAAAAAGTAAGTGAGGATATGAAAATATTGAAAGATAAATTTAGTTCTAGTTTTAAGTTGAATACTAAAGAAGTGTAGTAAAACGTAAAAACTAAAAAATAATTTTACTACTTTTACTGCTGTGAAATTTTTAAGCTACATATTATCAATCTATTTAGTAATACTTTCATGTTTGCCATGTGCAGATATGGAGGCATCTAATTTTGCTCATACTTCAAGTGAAATAGGCACAAACCACGATAATCATTCACACGATCAGGAAAATGATGCTTGTTCTCCTTTTTGTATTTGTAACTGTTGTGGACAAAGCGTATTGTCTTGTGTGCCTACAGTAGTTTTTAATTTTCATAACTCAATTGAAGAAATTGAAACGCTAAACTCCATTTACAAATCTAATTTGTATGCCAATTTCTTTAGTAGTATTTGGCAACCACCTCAAATAGTATAATGAAACCCGAGTAATTTCGGGTTAACATGTTGTGTCTTTTAAGCAACTTAAAAAAAGAAAACAGTTCTCCTGTTTATTAATTCATTATATAATAAAAATGTTAGATAAAATCATTCATTTTAGTATCAATAATAAATTTATTATTGGGCTTTTCACACTCGTATTAGTTATCGTTGGTAGTTATTCACTTTATACTTTACCTATAGATGCATTACCAGATATTACAAATAATCAAGTACAAATTATTACAAGCTCTCCAACTTTAGCTACACAAGAAGTAGAGCAATTTATTACCTATCCAATAGAGCAATCGGTTAAATCAATTCCTGATATTGTTGAACTTCGTTCAATAAGTCGTTTTGGATTAAGTGTTGTAACTGTTGTATTTAAAGAAGAAGTAGATATTTATTGGGCAAGAGCACAAATTTCAGAACGAATAAAAGAAGCCGAAAACACCATACCAAAAGGCGTTGGAACTCCTGAAATGTCGCCAGTAAGTACAGGTTTAGGCGAAATATACCAATATGTAGTATTTCCCAAAAAAGGGTACGAAGAAAAATACAACGCTACTGATTTAAGAACCATTCAAGATTGGATAATAAAGCCCCAATTAATCGGTACAAAAGGTGTAGCTGAAGTAAATACTTTAGGTGGAAACCTAAAACAATATGAAATAGCTGTTGTTCCAGACAAGCTAAGAAGTATGAATACAACCATCACTGAAATATTTGAAGCATTAGAAAATAATAATGAAAATACAGGTGGTGCATACATAGATAAAAAACCTTATGCTTATTTTATTAGAGGTGTCGGAATGGTCAGTAGCATCGACGATATAAATAAAATAGTGGTTAAAAATCAAAATGGTATTCCTATTCTTATTCGTGATGTTGCAAAGGTTCAAATAGGTAGTAGTATTCGTTATGGAGCTGTAACTAAAGATGGAAAAGGCGAAGAAGTATCGGGAATGGTAATGATGCTTAAAGGTGAAAATAGTGGCGAAGTTGTTAAGGTTGTGAAAGAGAAAATGGAACAAATCAAGAAATCACTTCCCGAAGGTGTAGAAATTGAGGCGTTTATGGACAGAACCGTTTTAGTAAACAAAGCTATAAGTACAGTTCAAACTAATTTAATTGAAGGAGCATTAATAGTTATTTTCATTTTAGTATTACTACTTGGTAATTGGAGGGCAGGTTTAGTGGTTGCTTCGGTTATTCCATTGGCATTATTATTTGCCATTTCTATGATGAAACTTTTTGGAGTGAGTGGTAATTTAATGAGTTTAGGTGCTATCGATTTTGGGCTAATTGTAGATGGTGCTGTTATTATAGTAGAAGCTATTATTCATCGACTCCAAGTCAGTAAGAAAGGTAAACTAACTGCCAAGGAAATGAATGATGAAGTGTACCATGCTTCTTCAAAAATTAGAAGTAGTGCGGCTTTTGGAGAAATAATCATCTTAATTGTATATCTGCCTATTTTAGCGTTAGTAGGGATCGAAGGTAAAATGTTTGGACCAATGGCACAAACAGTTTCATTTGCCATATTAGGAGCATTTATATTGTCTTTAACTTACGTCCCTATGATGTCGGCTTTGGCATTAAAAAAACAAACAGGACATAAAAAGAATTTTAGTGATAAAATTATCGATACCATTTATAACTTTTACAATCCAATTTTAGAAAAAGCACTCCAAGCTAAAGCAGCAATTATTGCGGTTGCTGTGGCATTATTTGTGGCTTCTTTATTCCTCTTTAATTCATTGGGTGGCGAATTCATTCCTACTCTTGACGAAGGTGACATCGCAACTCATTTAATCATTGCTTCGGGTAGTTCATTATCGCAAGAAGTGGAAGCAACTACAAAAGCAGAACAAATTTTAAGAGATAAGTTTCCCGAAGTAAAAATGATTGTAACCAAAATTGGTTCGGCTGAAATTCCTACAGACCCAATGCCCATTGAAGCAGGAGATATGATTATTCTTTTAAAGGATAAAAGTGAATGGACATCAGCTGAAACCAAAGAAGAACTAATGGAAAAAATGGAACATGCTTTGTCAGATATTCCAGGTGCGTTTACTGAGTTTTCCCAACCTATTCAAATGCGTTTTAATGAGTTAATGACAGGTGTAAGAAGTGATGTTGCCGTTAAAATTTTTGGTGACGATATTGATATGTTAGTTAGCAAAGGTGAAGAAGTAGTGCAGTTAATTAATGGTATTGAAGGTGTTTCAGATGCTAAAGCAGAACGTGTAGCAGGTTTACCACAAATAACAATTAGATACAATAAAGATAAATTAGCATTATATGGTTTAAAAATTGGCGACTTAAATAAAGTTGTTCGTATGGGTTTTGCAGGAGAAACAGCAGGAGTTGTATATGAAGGCGAAAAACGTTTCGATTTAGTTGTACGATTAGATAATGATAGTCGAAAAGATATTGAAAATCTAAAAGCTCTATTTGTAACCTTACCATCAGGTAGTCAAATACCTTTAGAACAAATTGCAGATGTAAAATATGAAGATGGACCAATGCAAATTTCTCGTGAAAACGGAAAACGTAGAATTGTTGTAGGTTTCAATGTTCGTGGTGCTGATGTAAAAACAGTAGTAGAAACCATTCAAGCTAAATTAGACGATAAACTAAAATTACCAGAAGGATATTATACTACTTATGGCGGACAATTTGAAAATCTTATCGAAGCAAACAAACGACTTTCTGTTGCTGTTCCTATTGCTTTAGGATTAATTTTAGTATTACTTTATTTTACATTTAATTCAATCAAACAATCTTTATTAATATTTACAGCTATTCCATTATCTGCCATTGGTGGTATTGTGGCGTTATGGTTACGAGATATGCCGTTTAGTATTTCCGCAGGAGTTGGATTTATTGCCCTTTTTGGTGTAGCCGTATTAAATGGTATTGTGTTAATTGGATATTTTAATGAACTTAAAAAGCAAGGTATGGATAATGTATATGACAGAATAAAGGAAGGAACTAAAGTAAGATTAAGACCTGTAATATTAACTGCTGCAGTAGCTTCTCTTGGATTTCTCCCAATGGCTATAAGTAGTAGTGCAGGAGCAGAGGTTCAAAAACCATTAGCAACTGTTGTAATTGGCGGATTAATAACGGCTACTTTATTGACATTAATAGTTTTACCAATTCTGTATTTATACTTTGAAAAAGGCATAAAAATTAAAAGAAAAACTATGAATAATTCGGCTTTAGTAATTGCTTTTTTACTAGGTTCATTTACTGTTACCGCACAAGAAACTCAGAAACTTGATGTAAAACAAGCACTTGAAATTGGATTAAAAAACAATCAAAATATTCAAGCTTCAGAATTAGAAGTAAAAATGCAAACGCAAATGCAAAAAACAGCATTTGAACTTCCTAAAACGGAATTGTTAGGTACTTTTGGGCAAATAAATTCGCAAGCTCAAGATAAAAATTTTAATATCAGTCAAAGTTTTAATCCTTTTCAAATAAGTGCAAAAAGAAACTTGCTTAAAGAATATAGTAATGCTAGTGCAACTAAATTAGGTGTTTCAAAACAAGAAGTAACCTATTCAATTAGACAATCTTGGAATACCTTATTGTATTATGAAAAAGAAAATGACGTTTTAGAAAAGCAAAATGTGGTAATGCAAAAATTTGTAAAGTCAGCTAATTTAAAGTTTCAAACTGGTGAAACAAATGCTTTAGAAAAAACAATTGCATCGGCTAAACAGCAAGAATTAGAACAAAAAATCAAGCAAAATAAAGCACAAATTGCAATTGAAAAATCAAAGCTAAAAGTAATTTTAGATCTAAAAACTGATTTTATAGCAATAGACACTTCATTTGTGCCATATCCAGCTATGGCAAAAGTTGATAGTTCAATGGTAAAACAAAATCCAATAGTTCAATTAGCAAATCAACAAGTTCAAATAGCGCAAGCAATACATAAAGTCGAAAAATCTGCATTAAGTCCAGATTTTTCAGTTGGTTATTTTTTGCAATCTATTACAGGTAATCAAGATGTAAACGGAACATCAACCTATTATAATAATTCTCCTCAATTTCAAGGATTTACAGTTGGTATTGCAGTCCCTCTATTTGCAGGGAGTAATATAGCAAAAGCGAAAGCCGCAAAAACAAATATTGAACGAGAACAGAAAAATGCAGATTATATAAATCAGCAATTCAAAAGTCATTTAGAACAACAATCAGAACAATTAACCACTTATGGTTCATTAATTGAGTATTATAAAAACACAGCAATGCCAAATGCTAACTTAATCATCAAAAATGCAACAAAAGGGTATCAAAACGGCGATATTT
>CAYVDH010000190.1:0-6542 GCA_964450355.1 uncultured Flavobacteriaceae bacterium | reverse complement strand
TATATAATTTTTAGTAATTTAATTTACGAAGTATAGAATATAATTTAAAAATTTGCATGAAAATTGCTAATAATTTTACGAAATATAACAAAAACTAAACATGCAAAAAATTTATACCCTTTATATTTTAACTCTTTCATTGTTATTTATAAAAAACACACATGCTGTTACTGTTACAGATACAGCTATAGCTACAAATGTTAATGTTTGTCTGCAAAAAGAACTAGTAAGATTGGCTTTCAGTGTAGGTGGTACTGGAACCACAGGTAGTTATCTTGAGATTCAATTACCAACGGGATTTAATTGGGCAGGAATTGCTTATGGTCCTATAGTGACTGGTGGAAGTGGTAGTAATACCATGACTTATGCTGGGGTTCAACCTAATGGAAGACACAGAATTAATTTTGGCAGCAGTACTGCATTGCAAAGCATTCGATTAGGATTTTACCAAAAAGCAGATTGTAATGCTGGAACTACAAGTTTTACTACTAGAGATAGCTTATTTTTTTATGAAGGAACAGGTAGTATCAATATAAGTGCAACCCAGTTGTTTAATGGCAATGTGCCAGCATTGAGCATTACTTCCATATCAAATACACCAGCTTTAGCAGGTGTTGGTGTAAATGTAACCCGTAAATACAACATTACCAATGGGGGATTTGGTTCAACCAGTAATTTTATTATAGTTGACAATTATTTAAACAATGCACTTTCAGTAAATACGAGTTCATTTTTTATTAATCCAAGTGGAACCAATTATAACATTCCAACTGCACGAATAAATGATAATAGTGATTCAATACGAATTAATTTTTCCCCTGCAATAATTCAACAAATAGGCGATGGAGATACTTTATTCGAGAATGGCGAATCCTTTGAATTGGAGTATGCCATATTGACATTAAATTGTGGTGATGGAAGCAACAACATCATTAGCTCACTACATGCAACTTGGTTGTGTAATGCTAATTTTTGCACTTACAGCAATTCATCAACAGCTATAAGCATTACGGTGTCTAGTTCACCTAACATCACTCAAATTAATAAACCAGCATATACTTGGTGTACTAATTCTAATTCTGTAGATACATTTTTAGTTGTTAATTCTGGGGGTACAGCTACCTCACTTGTTTTTGAAATTGCATCACAAAGTTGGCCTCAAAATCAAAACGTAGGAACTAATAGCTACACAGGCTATATAGATACTGCAAACTTCTTTATTAAATTAGGTAAAAATGGAAGCATGATACACCCTGCTATTTCAGTGATTAATTACAATTCCATGAATATTTATGGTGTAAATTACACCAATCAGCCTGCTGTAATAAGATATACCAGACCTTTGTTGAATACAGGTGACACTCTATATTTCTTCGTTTCACAAAAATATTTCACAGAAAATCTTCCATGTACAAATAACAATTCATTTGGTACTTTTCGCCCAGGTTATGCTGGTATATTAAGTGATTTGACATACAAAAACGCTTGCGGTAACATTGATTATGATTTTCCAAGAAATGTAGTAAGAAGTCATGAAGTACAACAAATTTTTTATTCCGAAACTTCTCAAACTGACTTTTTTTGTGATCAAGCAGGAGAAATAGTGTACAAGAATGAAGGTACCATTAACCAAAGATTAGCTTTGGACTATTTTAGAGCTCGTTCTTCTTATTACGATGTTTCTATTACATTGCCTTCTGCATTGATTTATGACAATGCTTTTACAAGCATACAACAAGTAAGGTATGTTAAAGGAAACGGAAGCATTGAATATCCTTATTTCCAACCCTCAAGCAATACTTGGAGATTTCATTCATATCAATTAAATGATGCTTATGGTGGAAAATGGGTTGTAAAAGTGAAAGGAGCTCCAGCAGCATCTGGAGTATGTACTGGAGTTCACACTTATAATTTTACATTAAAAACATTGTTAGATAGTACCAATTGTAACCCAACTGGTAATTTAAGTACACTCATTTGCAACAATACCAATTTTACTTATTACGGATGTGTCATTTGTTGTCCATTGGGAGGTTTGGCAATATTAAACTCTAGCCTTGAGAGAACTACATTGGGTTTGCCAGATAATAATAACGATAGACAAGTGGACCCAAGTGGTACAATTGATACAACCTTAATCAACAGAAGAATTGGAATAAAAGGAGATACCATCCGATTGATGTTAAAAGCTTTAGCTGTAACTAATTCCACTCATACACAATGGGAAAAAGCCACTGTTGGTGCTGTATTGCCAGGCATTTCTTCTTTTAATAATTATGACTATGTCAACAGCAGCGTTAAAATCAGATACCTTACTGCTGGAGTTGATTCTTCATACAACATAACAAGTTACACCATTTTACCAAACGATACTATATTGTTTGATATTGGATTGAAAAGACCAATAGTACAAGGAGATACAATCATAGTCAATGCAAATTTTAGAGATAATATGACAAGAACTTCTTTGATTTCTCACACCATTCCTCCTGTATATTGGGCTTCGCATGTGCCAAGTGTAGGTGGCGGTACCGTATTAAACAACAATAGATTTTGGTGTGGAAATGCCATAAAAAGTTACACTCATCATGCTTCATACAACAATGTTTACAATCCTGGATTGATGCAATTTACTGGATGTAGTCAATTGATTAACTATGCTTATATCTTAAATTATGTGGGTAATGTCAATGGTTCAGGACCAAATATTTTTAGAAATGAATTCCGAAAAGTCATAAGACCTGAAAGACTAGTTACTCATTTTCCTGCCAATTACCTAATAGATAGTGTAAACTTTACTTATAGCTTAGCTTATGGGGCCAAAAATATTTGGAGTGTTCCTTTTACTACCAATAATGACAGTGTTATTTTTAGTTTTAATTCCTATTTCACCTCAGGTGCTTTGCCTGATGCAGATGAAGCCGCAGATGTTACCATTAGATATTATTTAAAACCAACTTGTAAAGTAACTTCAGGCATTCAACAAAGTACCAGTCAAAATTACAAAGCAAGATTTTTACCTACCAATGAATTAATAAGTGATTACACCGCCACTCAAGCTCAACTGATTTATACAGCTCCTGCATTTCTGTTAAATTCATCTGCACCAATTCATTTAGGTTACACCAAAACTGCTAGATGGCCAGTTACTATTACCAATGCCAGTGTTCAAACAGTACCTAATTTATGGGCATACTTCATCAATAATCCAAATTTACCTATAGATAGTGTAAAATTTGGAACCACACTTATTACACCCGATGTAAATGGATTTTACAAACTTGGAACTTTTACTGGAAATCAAGCTAAAGATTACATTATTTATTCTAAAAATCAAGCTTGTAATTATGATAGTTTGCAAATTTATATGGGTTATGGTTGTAATGGATATCCTACTAGCTTTAGTTCAACTACTTGTAATTTTAGCGCTAAATCATTGTATATCCAACCTCAACCTGCTGCAATCCAAACTCAAGTATCATTACTTACAAATACACCTAAAGACCCTGCTAATCCAAGTGCAGGTAATTATGGTTCTAACACCATTTATATGTGCCAAGGTTTTCCATTTGAAATGGAATTACAAGCTACTCAACCTGGAAACTTATACGATGTAAAAGAGACATTAACACTCCCTTTTAATGGAGGTACTGGGCTTGATTACATCAGTGATAGTGGTTACATTGAATACCCTATTGGTACAACTCCAAGATTATTTAGTTCAACAGCAAACACTGCTTTATTAGCTCAAGTTCCGGGTGGTAGTATGATTTTAGATTTAGCACAAATAGACCCAACGAATTTTGGAGGTAATAACAGTTTACCTGGAACAGGATTAGGTAATAATAATACAAGAAGAGTTAAGTTGAGATGGAAAATGAAAAGCAATTGTAACTTAGTAAGTGGCGATCAATGGCAACCTACTCAAACAGCAAATTCTCCTTGTAATTATCCTGCAGATGGTAATAATGGTGTTACATCTGGCTTTAGTTTGGATTTATTTGGTGTGAGTAAACCCTATGTTGCAACTTTAAAAATAGCAACTGGTTTAGATGGTTGTGGTGCTCAATCAACTCAAATTAGAATAGAAAAAATAGGTGCTGCTCCGCCTCAACCTACAGATAGCATTACAGTTAGAATTCCAAAAACTGTAGCTGCCGGTTCAGTAACTTGCAGTGGAACTGCTTGTCCTGTAGGCGCAATTACATATACTACTCGAACTGATGCTTTATACCAATACATTACATTCCCTTATCCAAGCACAGCTAATTCAACTGGCGACACTTTGTTGTATAGTTTCCCTATGGTAAGTAAAAACAAATCTACTTGTGAAAACAACCAAAATGTAAAAGCTGATGTATTCCAACAATTAACCATTTATTGTGGCGCTCCAATTCCTGCTAATTTATGTCCAAACTCAAAATCAAGTCTTGGAAGTGAAACCAAAAACTTTGACATTAGAAAAGCCATTTTAAATTTTAGTGGGTATAACAGTACTTATGTTTATCCTAGTTTATATAAATACAAATTCAACGGAAACATCAACAATACAAGCACTTTTGTATCAGCTCCTACTGGTGTTACTCTTAAAACTTACATGGATGTTAATAACAACTTAACTTACGAAAAAGGTATAGATGCTCTCGTAAAATCTACTGTTATTTCTTCTCCAATTGTTACTTCTGGTGCAGTTTCATTTTCAGATAGTTTTGAAAATAATTTGTATCCTCCAAGTCCTAATCTTCCTATGTACACTGTTATAGATACCGGAGATGCTACTGCAAATTGTTTCTGTGGTGGTATTGTAATGAGTGCTTTCAATCAAGCTTTACCTGTTGAGTTCTTTAATGAGAATGCAACTAATTTACAAAATAGAAATGCTAAAGTGTCTTGGAACATCAATGCCAATTCAAATTTGATTGGTTTTAATGTTTATAGAAAAACTACAGGTCAACCTCAATTCATTAAAGTAGGGTATGTGAAAGCTAATAACAGTTTATCTGGTATGGATCTTTACAAATATTACGACCCAATTGATATGTTAGGAAATGGTTATATTCTATACCAAATACAAGCCATAGAAATGAACAATAAAAATAGCTTAAGTCAAGTTGTTTCAATAGTTAAAACAGGAAGCCCTGATGTCAATATTTTTTCCATTGCTCCTAACCCTACTAATCAAATGGTTAAAATCCTTCTCAACGAAGGAATGGCAGGAGCAGAAATCAAAGTTTTTGACATCAATGGCAAATTGATGTATAAAAATGAATTTAAAGGCATAGATTGTAGCATTGATATCAATAATTGGAGTAATGGGGTATACTCTGTTGTTGTGAGTTCAAATGATTGGTCACAAACAAGAAAACTTACTGTTATAAAATAAATTTGAAAATTAAAAACGTTATATTACTGTGCTTTTTTTCTATTAAACTAGCAAGCTACTCACAAGAATACAATGTTCAAATATACAATTCAATAAGAGGCTTAGTTTCATCAGGCATAGTATCCATTGCTTTTGAAGATAAAACCAATAAACTTTGGGTATCTACTCGTTCAGATGGTGTATACAGTTTTAATGGCAAAAAATACACTAAATACAAAGTTAAACAAGAACAAAAAGGAGTATTTTCAAGTCATGTAATTAAAGATTCAAAAGGAAAAATATGGTATATAAATTATTCAATGCCACATATTTATTTTGCTACTTTATCTGATTTTAAACAAAATAAAATTGATACGATTATTAATAATGATTGTGATTTTTTTAAAACAAAAAAAATTGAAGTAATTTATATAAAAAATGAACCTTGTATTTTACATCATTGTGTTAACTTTATTTTTATATATAATTTAAAAACTAAAAAGTCAGAGAAAATTAATATAAATCAAA
The DNA here is from genome assembly GCA_964450355.1 of uncultured Flavobacteriaceae bacterium. Lineage (GTDB taxonomy): Bacteria > Bacteroidota > Bacteroidia > NS11-12g > UBA955 > CAYVDH01. The sequence continues at coordinate 652 of CAYVDH010000190.1, read as the reverse complement.
TTGTAAAATACTTAGTTTATCATGATGATGCCATTTATTTTTCTTCTGAAAATGGAATTTATTCTATTGGAAAAGAAAACGAAATAAAACCTCATATATTATATTCAAACATTGAATCATTTATTTTTAATCAAAATAAAATATGGGCTTTTAGTAAAGGAAAACTATTGTTATTTGAAAATCAACGATTAAAAAAAGAACTAATTGTAACACAAACTACGGATTATGACCAATTAAAAATCGCCAGTATTGATGGCGCTATTTATATATACAGCAACAATTTCACCTACCGATACGAAAACGAAGAATTAAAGCCATTAATGGAAAAAAATGGCTTATTGAATAATGGATCTAATTCCATAGTTAGTGATTTAGAAAATAACATTTGGATATGTCAAAAATCTGGACTTATTAAGCTTTCTTCAATTAATCTAATTACTTATAAGGGAAAAGATGCGCATTTTGTTGACAATGAATTTTCAGTTATAAAAACAATTAACTCAAACAAAAAATTGGTTGGTGGTGGTTATTTATTTTCTATCGTTGACAATCAATTTAATGTCTTAGAAACAGTTAATTTTAAAATTAAAAACTATCTGCGGTAAAACCGCTGTGATTTGTACGGGTGATAGCGATAGCTATATTGAAACGC
>CAYVDH010000189.1:0-6573 GCA_964450355.1 uncultured Flavobacteriaceae bacterium | reverse complement strand
TTACTTTATCTAACCAACCCATCATTTTCAACTCATCAATATGGCTGCTTTTTTTATTGTTGGTTAAGGCTACAAAGCAAGATTTTGATTCAAATTTATTCCAAAAGAATGTATAAAATCCTTTCCACCACCCATTGTGATATACAAATAATCCATAAGGGGTGTTTTTCAATCTAAATCCATAACTGTATGATCCTCCATATACATTGTAGTCATAACTTGGCTGATTTATTAACTTAAAATTCTTGCTGTTTAGCAATTTATTATGACACAGTGCATCATGAAACAGCATCAAATCATAAGTACAACTATACAAACTTTTATCTCCTAAAATTCCATTTTGAATGTAATGGTTGTCGTATTCTACTTTTTCCATTCTACCAATGACTAGATTTTTTTTTAAATGCCCTGATGTATCTCCATAAAAGTAGGAATTCTTCATACCGCATGGTTTAAAAATGTTATCAATAACAAACTGTTGAAAACTAATTCCACTAATCTTCTCAATTAAATAGGCTAAATAAGCATAATTTGTATTGCAATAACTAAATGTTGCATCAGGTTCATTGTATATTTCTGGAATGCTTGTTTTCATGTAATGATAAAAATCGGCATTATTCATGGCTTTGTTAGTGTCTTTCCAGAATGTATCAATTGAATACATGTAATTAGGCAAACCACTTCTATGAGTAAGCAAATGCTTTACTTTTATCCCTTTATATGGAAAATCTTTTAAATAATGATTGACATGGCTATCTAAATGGATTTTGCCCATTTGTTCTAAAATTAGAGTTGCAACTCCAGTAACAGTTTTAGAAACAGATGCCAATTGAAATAGATGAGAAAGTTTCATTTTCTCTTTTTCATTGATATCCGCATATCCAAAAGCATTTTCATAAAAATAGTTACCTTTTTTAAACAACACTACTCCATGAAAATCTGAGTTAAAATAAGTTTTTACAGAATCTAAAAACCAATTAGGAAATTGCTTTTTAATAATATTTATTTCAGCAAATCCATTCTTATTTTTTGTGTGATTATCTACTTTGGAATTGTTAGTTACACATCCCCAAAACAAAATTGCTATTAAAAAATAGTGAAAATTAATACGCATTAAAAAAGGGTTCGAATATCTGCATTTTCGAACCCTTTTTAAAATAAATTTACAATATGTTGATTATCTTACTGTATAGTAGTATTCTTTGCTGTTGATGGTAGCCTTAGCTACTAAATCACATGCTTTATTATTGTATGGATCGTAGTCAATTTTAATGGTTTTATTTGTGCTTGTGTTGGTCAAAGTTATTTTACCAGCTATGAAAGTTCTAGCACATCCAAGTTCAATTTTTTTCTCTAATGCTTGATCTATTGTAATAGTGAAATTTTCACCGTTTCTGTTTACACCGCTTGCAGCACCTGTAACGGTGAATTCATCACCAAGCAATCCAGGACCATTATCAACTGTTTTAGTTATTACTCTTTCACTTTGCCATGTAACTGTTCCTTTGTCGTTTATAGCTTTAGCATTGGTAACAGATATTTTCAATAAACCAGAAGTGATTTTTAAAATGGTAATGTTTCCGCTTATTTTAGTCATGTTCATGCCATCGCTGCCTCCGTAATAATTATCACTTTCATTTGCATAAACTTGAATTTCTGCGCTGTCTAGCATGTATCGTTTATTCATTTTTAAATGCAAAACACCAGCTCTGTATCTTCCGTCTTTACATAAAACACCCTTAGGAGCTGAGGTTTTTAGTGGCCCGAAATCAATGGTACATTCTATTCCATCACCATCTGTAAATGAACTGTCAGTAAAATTAACAATGGCACCATTTGGTAAAATGGTGTTTCCACTTCTTACTCTGCTGTCGTTACTCGAAAAATCATCAGCAACATCAAACATGGATGTCATTTCATTTTCAGCTGTTGAATTGTCTTCAGCAGATACTATTGTTTCAAGTGTTTCTTTGGCTTCTTTTCTACATGATTGAAGAGAAATAGTCAATGCCATTCCTATGGCTGTTGTAAAAATTAACTGTTTGTATTTCATAAATTGTATTGTTTTGACTTAGGTTTAATTAAAAGGTTGCATCTATATCATGAATTGATTCAATTATTATACCACATATTTTTTTAATTTCATCTTCATGAATGATTAATGGTGGGCAAAGTCGTATTTTGCTTTCATTGTACAAAAACCAATCAATGAGCAATCCTTTTTCAACGCAAAGATCTATTACTTTTCTACAAAAAACAGGGTCTTCAAATTCAATTGCCAGCATCAAACCTTTACCAGTAATGGATTTTATCAAAGGATGTTTTAAATGGTTTTTAAAAGCAGTTTCTTTGATGGATATGGTGTTTAAAATTCCTGATTCAACAATGTAATTCAATGCTGATAAAGAAGCTGCACAACATACTGGATTCCCCCCATAAGTTGTAATGTGACCAAGCACAGGGTTATCAATCAAACAAGACATAATGGAAGGTGAAGAAATGAAAGCTCCAAGAGGCAAGCCTGCTCCAAATGCTTTAGCAACAATTAACACATCTGGAATTATTTCATCGTGTTGAAAAGCAAACAGTTTTCCAGTACGACCATATCCAGATTGGATTTCGTCAAAGATTAGCAATGCTCCAGTTTCATTGCACCTGTTTCTGACGGCTTTTAAATACTCTAAATTGCAAGGCAAATAGCCAACTTCGCCCATGATAGGTTCAATAAATACAGCAGCAGTTTCGTTGGTGATTAACTTGTCTATTTCATTTATTTCGTTTTGGTTTATAAAATCTATTCCATTAATTAACGGGGTAAATGCATTAGAAAAATAAGAATCACTCATTAAACTAAGAGCTCCGTGGGTGCTACCGTGGTATGCGTTTTTTTGTGCAATAAATCGATGTCTTCCTGTGTATCTTTTAGCTAGTTTCATAGCGCCTTCTATGGCCTCGCTTCCACTGTTTACAAAATAAGTTTGGCTTAAATTACTTGGTAAATGCTGAGCTAATTTATGAGCTAATTGCACTTGGGGAGATTGAATAATTTCGCCATAAACCATCAAATGTGTGTGTTTATTTAATTGATTGATGATGGCTTCGTTGATGATAGGGTTAGCATGACCAAGGTTGCTAACTGCAATACCAGAGATACAATCTATGTATGTTTTATTTGAAGAATACAAATACATCCCTTGGGCTTTATCAATCTCAATTGCCAATGGCTGAGACGATGTTTGTGCGACATGTTGAAAAAACCAGCGATTTAAATTTGAAAAATCAGACATAAAAAAACCCTTTGCGAAATTACACAAAGGGTTTTAATTAAAGTAAAAAATTTAATTATTTTACTTTTGTAGAAAGGTCAGAACCTGCTTTGAATCTAACTACTTTTTTAGCAGCGATTTTAATTTCTTTACCTGTTCTTGGGTTTCTTCCAGTTCTAGCAGCTCTTTTAGCTACTGAAAAAGTACCGAATCCTACTAAAATTAATTTGTCACCTTTTTTCAAAGCTGTAGTAGTAGCTCCGATAAATGAGTTTAAAGCTGCAGTTGCTTGAGCTTTTGTTACACCGGCATCACCTGCCATTTTGCTGATTAAATCTGATTTGTTCATAATTTTTTAAATAATTAATTTGATTTTAAATTGTTATAAATTTGAATTCAAAAGTATTAGTTTGTTTAGTAAAATCAAGGGCTTTCAAAGTTTTTTTGAAGCAAAATATTAACAAACAATACACATTTAGGATTTGAATCTTCGGGAGTGCTCCATAACTTGCTGTATTACAGCGCTTAATAACACGCTTCCACCCTTTCCACTTTCAACAATGATATCAGCTTGTTGGTATATTTTTCTTCTTTTTTCGTATAAATCTCGAATTTTTAATTCCATTTCTTGTTGATTTAGACCTAAAAACATGGGTCTGCGTGTTAAATTTTTACCAATTCTCTCTGAAATTTTATCTAAATTGGTATTTAACCAGATAACAACACCATTGTTTTTCATCCATTTTATGTTGTCATGATAAATAGGAGTTCCACCTCCGCATGAGATTAATATTTGATTTGAATGGTCAAAACTCCTTAACACCTCTTTTTCAATTTTCCTAAAATTATCTTCTCCCTCTTTTGAAATGATGTCTTTAATTTTTTTCCCAGTTTCTTTTTCTATGGCTTCATCTAAATCTACAAATTTCAAATGAAGTGTTTTTGACATTTTTTTGCCAAAATATGATTTTCCACTTCCAGGCATTCCAATAATGAACAATTTCATGCCTTTAATAGAATTACTTTAGTAATTTTTCTAATTCTTTTAAATCAGGCATCGACCTAGAGCTCCATTTATCCATTACAGTAGCTTTATAAAAGAAAATGACACCAGGCTCTGACCTCATCATTGTTTTTAATAAGGTATTATCAGCATTACTGAATTTAATTGGCAATTGGTATTCATTTGATAATGCATCTGCATCAATGAGTGATGATGAAGTTACAGCATATACTAAGTATCCTTTCTGTTTGCTGTCATTTATTAATTGTTTAATTGGCAACCACGATTTAGGATTGGCTTTTTCTAAAGTATTAGCAATGATTAATACAATTGGTTTATTGCTTTTTAAAATGGAGTCTTTGATGTTATCTGAATTATCATCACGTTTAGGAAAATCAAAATCTTGATACAGGGATTTCCATGCTTCTTTAATGATGGAATCATTTCTATCTATAAATTTCCATGAAGAATCTAATTCTTTTAAATTGCTTTTATCAAATATTTTAATCTTACCGTCTTTCTCATATATGTATTTTGAAATGACTATTGATGTTGCTGATTCCCCTTTTGGTAATTGCATTTTTTCATTTAAGTTAAATCCAACTTTGTATGGAAGAAAATCCCAAACTGGCAAATATCTATTACATAAATAAGCAAAAAGAAAAGATGAAATAGTAACAACTATCATGGCATTCCAACTGAATATGTTTGAAAACAATGCTACTAGTTTCTTTCTTCTAATTATTAAAAACAATATTAACACCAATAATACAATGTCTTTCCAAAATGAAACATAAGGTTGTAGTTTAATAAAATCACCAAAACAACCACAATCACTAACTTTCATCTTACTTTTAGTGAATTCACACTCAAAAAAGATATTTGTATATTTAGAAAGAAATATATAAATCAAAATTCCAACTAAAGTCCCTATTGCCAATCTTCTGCCCCATTTTTTTTCGTAATTAAAGGCTGATATTACTAACAGTAACATGAATAATAAGCCTAACAATAAAAACAAAGAATTAGCACAGTATCCTGTAAAGTAAGTATATCCAGTTAAGAAAGTAAAAAACAAAATCATTAATAAAGTTGTCCATAATGTAAAAATAGGTTTCCACCCAATTAAAATGGCAAAACCTAAAACTACTTCTAAAATGACCATGAACATGGATAAAAACAATGAATATTTTTTCATGCCTAAGAAAAAATCAACTAGAAAAGATTCTTTTTTTACAACTTTAAAACTTTCAACTTTAACTTCTTTTTCAATTTTATTGTTATTGTTTATATCCAATTCTATTTCTTTGAGTAAAACCCCTTTATCAGATTTGACAGACAGTTTTAGTTTGTTTTTAATGGTATCACCCAATCTAAACGCTTGCTTTAATAATTGATTATTGTTTAAGAGTACAAATAAATCTGCAGTGTTTACTGAATCTTCGAATTCGTACATTTCACCATCGTACAATGCTTCAAAAGTTTCTACTACTATATATGATGATGACTGATTGATGTTTAAATCTGTAAAACTATCGGATGGATTTATTTCTTCACTGAATTTTAAAAATTGAGTAGTATCATTGGATAATGTAACAACTAATGAATCTTGTTTTTTCTTAAAATCATTAGAAAACACGTCAAAATATTGATCTAGTTTTATAGCGGTGCCCTTAGGGTCGTTGCTTTTAACTAAACCAGAAAAAATAAATAATCCTCCTACTAAAATTCTTACTATGGTTGTTAATACTTTCATTTTTATTTATTTTGATTGATTGTGATTAATGCAAATATAGAATAATTCATCATATCGCGGTAATTGGCATCAATACCTTCGCTTACCAATGTTACACCTGAATTGTCCTCTATTTGTTTGGTCCTATTTAATTTCATTAAGATTAAATCTGTAAAACTACTTACTCTCATTTCCCTCCAAGCTTCTCCATAATCGTGATTTTTTTGTAACATCAATTGTTCTGTAGCATTCAATTGCTCAACATACAATTCAACGGTTTCTTGCTCAGAAAATTGTTTATCAGTGTCCCAATATTGTAATTGAATTAATCCGATGATGCAATAATTATATATTCCTATGAATTCATCTTCAATGCTTTCTCCAACTTTATTTACTCCTTTTTCTTCTATACTCCTAATTCTTAATGCCTTAATCAATATCTGATCAGTGATACTACTTGGTCTTAAAATTCGCCATGCAGTCCCATAATCTTTGTTTTTTTTTACAAACAGGTCTTTACATTTGTTTGTCTGTTCCCGATATTGTGATAATGTCAAATCAGTTTGATT
>CAYVDH010000188.1:0-6610 GCA_964450355.1 uncultured Flavobacteriaceae bacterium | reverse complement strand
GAACTAAAAAACGTGAAAAGTTTGAAAATGAATTAAAAATAGAATTTTTAGGTCTTGCAATAAAACAGGCTCGTCAAGAACAAAATATGACACAAGAAGAACTAGGAGAACTTGTAGGTGTTCAAAAAGCTCAAATTTCAAAAATCGAAAACAGTGTAAAAAATGCCAGGTTCGATACCATAATGAAAGTTTTCGAAGCTTTAGGCGCAAAAGTCAATTTCAATGTCGAATTAAACAATAAGAAGCTCGCATTTTAAAAAAAAGAGAGTTTGAAATCAAACTCTCTTTTTAATGTTAAAATTTAACTCCTAATTTTATCTGAAATGTTGAGAATTTCCTGTTGGGTTTAAAATTAAAGGCATCTGAATCTTCTTTTGAAATACCTCCACCAGGCAAAAACTTATATTTCTCAAAATTGTAATGAAAATTGTTTTCTACACTGATAATGAACCGTTTGCTAACATTATATCCTATACCTAAGCCATCACCTATGCCATAACTGTTCATTTCGTTTCTGTTAGATTTTGATTCTGTCCAGTTCAAGTCCCACCAATACATTTCACCAAATCCCCACCGTTTATTAAAAGATAATGAAGGCTTAATAAAAAACCTGTTATATTCAATTGTTTTACCCAAATTTAATCTAACGACATTAAACCATGTGTAACTTACATCTCCCCTTTTTAATTCATAATATTCTTTTTGGTCATTGATTAAATTAGCAATTGAATAATCAAAATACTCCAGCCTAACGAAATAACCTTTGTAAATATCTCTGCTGTAGGATAAATACCAACTGGGTGGCATGTACATATAAGATTGTTTATCATGTAAATTAATTGCGTTATAATTGTATTCAATTAAGTTCTTTCTATTTCTTGCAGGCATTGAATCGAGTTTATTCCTCGCATTTAATTGATGGAATGCCATTATAGAAATCAATACCGTTAATGCTTGAAATTTCATCGCTTTTTAGGTTTAATTCATTACAAATATAATCTAAAACATTTTAATTTCTTTAATTTTCTCTTTAAAATCAAGGATTTACTTATTATCTTTGCAAACTTTTTTATGTCCGAAATCAAGATAACTTTACCAGATAAAAGTGTAAAAACTTTTCCTAAAGGCACTACTGCTCATGAAGTAGCTGCAAGCATTAGCGAAGGTTTAGCTCGAAATATCATCGCAGCTAAAATCAATGGAAAAGTGTGCGATACGGCATTGCCTATCAACGAAGATGCGGAACTTACCCTATTGAAATGGGATGATAAAGAAGGCAAATCTGTCTTTTGGCATTCTTCTGCGCACTTAATGGCAGAAGCATTGGAATCTTTATACCCTGGTGTGAAATTTGGTATTGGACCAGCAATAGACAACGGATTTTACTACGATATTGACCTTGGAGAAAACAAATTTTCGAGTGACGATTTTGCTAAATTAGAATCAAAAATGCTAGAATTAGCAAAAAAAGACAGTAAATTTATCCGAAAAGAAATTGCTAAAGACCAAGCAATCAATTATTTTAACGACAAAGCTGACCCTTATAAATTAGATTTACTAAAAGATTTAAATGACGGGGAAATCACCTTTTATTCACAAGGCGATTTCACAGATTTGTGCCGAGGTCCTCACATCCCTTCTACAGGATTTATCAAAGCCATAAAAATCACCAACATTGCTGGCGCCTATTGGAAAGGCGATGAAAAAAACAAACAACTTACTCGCATTTACGGCATTACTTTTCCTAAAAAAGCCGAATTGGACGAGTATTTGGTAATGCTTGAAGAAGCTAAAAAAAGAGATCATAGAATAATAGGCAAAGATTTAGAGATTTTCGCCTTTGATGATGATGTTGGGCCAGGCTTACCATTGTGGCTGCCTAAAGGTGCTGCTATTATAGAAAGACTTGAAGAGTTTGCTAAAAAAACTGAAAAACAAGCCGGTTACATGAGGGTAAAATCGCCTCATATAGCCAAGGAATCCATGTATTTAAAAAGTGGGCACCTTCCCTATTACAAAGACAGCATGTTTCCACCTATGGAATTAGATGGCATCAACTACTATCTTAAAGCCATGAACTGTCCTCATCATCACAAAATATTTCATGCTACGCCAAAATCATACCGTGACTTACCTGTTCGCTATGCGGAATATGGCACTTGTTACAGATACGAACAAAGTGGTGAGTTGTTTGGATTAATGCGTGTGCGTTCTCTTCAAATGAACGATGCGCATATTTATTGCACAAAAGCTCAGTTTGAAACAGAATTTAAAGCAGTAAATGCCTTGTATTTAAAATATTTCAAAGTATTTGGAATAGATAAATACGTGATGAGATTCAGCAAACACGACCCTAAAAAACTAGGTCAGAAATACATTAACGCTCCTGAGTTATGGCAAGAAACAGAAGAAATGGTGCGCAATGTATTGATCAAAGCTGAAATTCCATTTGTTGAAGTAGAAGACGAAGCTGCTTTTTATGGCCCTAAAATTGACATTCAAATTTGGAGTGCCATTGGAAGAGAATTTACATTGGCAACCAATCAAGTGGATTTTGCTCAAGCTGAACGCTTTGATTTAACATTTATCAATGAGAACAGCGAAAAAGAAAGACCAATCATCATTCACAGAGCTCCATTGAGCACTCATGAGCGTTTTATAGGGTTTTTATTAGAACATTATGCTGGAAAATTCCCATTGTGGCTTGCTCCCGACCAAGTAATTATCCTACCAATCAGCGAAAAATACATAGATTATGCAGAAAATCTTTTAAATGTCCTGAAAAATAACGATATTCGCGCCCTCATTGACAATAGGTCGGAAAAAACCGGTAAAAAAATACGAGACGCAGAATTGAAAAGAATCCCATTGATGCTGATCGTAGGCGAGAAAGAGCAGTCTGAAGAAACAGTTTCGGTTCGCAAACAAGGTGGTGAAGATTTAGGTTCAATGACAATAGAAAATTTTATAAACTACGTAGAAACAACCATAAAAGAACAAACCAATTAATTAATTGCAAAAAAAACCATACATACCACCAAAAAAGAAAACCCCAAATGGTCCTAGACCAAACAGAGGTAGAAGAGAAGCTTTACACAAAATCAACCAACACATTAATGCAGGAACTGTAAGAGTGGTAGGTGACAATATTGAAGCTCAAGTGTTGCCTTTGAGAGAGGCTTTGGAGTTGGCTGAAAAAATGGAATTAGACTTAGTAGAAATTTCTCCTAATGCTGAACCACCAGTTTGTAAAATTGTAGATTACAACAAATTTCTATACGAGCAAAAGAAAAAGATGAAAGAGTTGAAAGCAACTGCAATCATCAATGAAGTGAAAGAAATTAGGTTTGGACCAAATACAGATGACCACGATGTGGATTTTAAATTAAAACACGCCACTAAGTTTTTAAATGAAGGGGCAAAAGTGAGAGCATTTGTATTTTTCAAAGGCCGTTCCATCATTTACAAAGAAAGAGGGTATGAATTGTTGATGGGATTTGCCAATAAACTAGTAGAAGAAAATATAGCTAAATTAGAATCAGAGCCTAAATTGGAAGGCAAAAAAATGATCATCATGTTAGCGCCAACCAAAAAGAAATAAAATAATAAAAAACAAAAGGAGAAATAAATTATGCCAAAAATGAAGACCAACAGTAGTGCTAAAAAAAGAGTAAGCATTACAGGATCAGGAAAAATAAAGCGCAGAAAAGCTTTTAAAAATCACATTTTAACTAAAAAAGCAACCAAACGCAAAAGAGGATTAGCTCAAAGTGGACTTGTTCACGAAACTGACATGTCTAACATGCGTTTTTTACTTACCATTGGTAAATAAAAAAAGACATTTATTTGGCTCTAAAGTTTTTGCCTGAGCAAAACGCCATTTAAAAACAAAAAATAACTACAATAAAAGAAACAAGGAAAAAAAATGCCACGTTCAGTTAATCATGCCGCAAGTAAGGCAAGAAGAAAGAAAGTCCTTAATATGGCCAAAGGCTATTTCGGACGCAGAAAAAATGTTTGGACAGTTGCCAAAAACGCTGTCGAAAAAGGATTAGGTTACGCTTACAGAGACCGTAAACAGAAAAAAAGAAACATCCGTTCCATTTGGATAGTGCGTATCAACGCTGCTGTTAGAGATTACGGAATGTCTTACTCTGAATTCATTGGAAAATTAAATGCTAAAAACATCACATTAAGCCGTAAAGCTTTAGCTGATTTAGCACTTAACCACCCTGAAGCTTTCAAAGCCATTGTCAACGAAGTAAAAGATGCTACTCCAGTATCTAGACCAGACAATGCTCCAAGAGTAAGTAAAGCTGCTACCACTGCTGCTGCTAGCAAACCAGCTGCAAAAGCTAAAGCTCCAGTTGCAAAAGAAACTGCTACAGCTATGGCGGCTAAAGCTCCAGAAGCTACAGCAGAAGTAGAAACAGAAAAACCTGCTAAAAAAGTAAAAGGTGATGATTTGAAAAAAATTGAAGGAATAGGTCCTGCAATTGAAAAATTATTACATGCTAAAGAAATAGACACTTTTGCTAAATTAGCTGCTACATCAGTAGAAGATATCCAAGCGATATTAGACGAAGCTGGAAGCAGATATAAAATACACAATCCAAGCACTTGGGCTCAACAATCTGCATTAGCAGCAGATGGCAAATGGGACGAGTTAAAAACTTGGCAAGATGAATTAAATGGAGGCAAAGAAACTGCTTAATTCAATTTAAAACACTTTAAAAGAAAGCCATTCAGAAATGAGTGGCTTTTTTTATTGAGAACAGTTTTTTGAAGTTTTTAAAACTGCAAGTTATTTTTTTTTAAACATGCAACTAATGTTTAAAATGTTTCGTCTGAATTTATATTGAAAGCAAAGTTTCTTTATATTATTTCCATTATTACTGCAAGCTATTCTTGTGAATTAAATTCTCAAAACTTAATTTTAAATGGCAATTTCGAATTTTGCAATCCTTTACCCTTGAAAGGCAGTTATAGTGAAAATCCAAGTATTGACCACTGGAGAAGAATTGGATATATCGATGTGCATAGCAATGACTTAGCTTCATTGTTGGATGGTAAATTAATGGGAGGCTTTATTAAACAACACATTGATGTCAATGGTACTTTAGGCAGTGTTGAACAAACAGTAAATAACTTGATCATTGGAAAGGAATATACTTTTTCATTTTTCAGTTCTATAAGTGTTCACATTGTAAACAACTCTTGGATTCAGAAAGCTGGTGTAACAGTAACAGATACTGTTAGCAATCAAGTAATAATTTCTGACAATTGGACATTTGGATTCAAAGAACGCACCAAATGGAAACAATTCACCTATACATTCAAAGCAACAAGTTCTTCTGTAAAAGTTAAATTTTTTAGCACCTTAGGAAGCAGTACTTCTCAACATGGAATTTTAATAGATAGTGTCTCATTATTTAAATCAAAAGGCAGTTTAACTTATCAAAATTTTAGTCTTTGTAATGGTGAAAATATCATGGTAGGAAATAAAAAATACCATATTCAAGGAACATACATTGATACTTTGCTAAATTATGAAAACGAAGATTCTATAATTCATACAAATTTAAAAATCAAACCTCTATCCTTTACTTCTTTATTTTACAATGTATGCGAAGGAGAAACAATTACAAACAATAACCATACATACCATTTGGCAGGAGTGTACTTAGACACCTTAAACAATTATTTAGGTTGCGATTCAATTATCACAACAACATTAAACATCATCCCAAAATCTACATCTTATCAAACAATATCATTTTGCAAAGGCAACATGGTAAGAATAGGGGTACACAATTATTACACAACAGGAACCTATGTTGATACCTTTATAAATCATTTAGGCTGTGATTCCATATTAACTACACAATTGAATGTATTAGAAAAATCTACAAGCAGAGAAACAATAGAAATTTGTCCAAATGAAACAGTTTATTGGCGTTCAAAATTATTTACACAAACAGGTTTGTATTCCGACACAACGACCAATTACTTAGGTTGTGATTCAATAATTCTATTAAAAATCAAATTATTTAATTCCCCAATAAATTGTGCAGATCCACTTATTTTTATACCAAATTCATTTTCGCCTAATAACGATGAACAAAACAATTTTTTTAAACCCATTTTTAGCAATGTAAAAGAATTAAACATGGAAATTTACAACCGTTGGGGTGAAAAAATATTTGAAAACAGCTCATTAAATGAAGGTTGGAATGGCGAATACAAAAACACTCCTTGCGAACAAGGCATTTATTTATATTTAATAAACATTACAGGCACTAATGGAAAGAAAGGCTATTACAAAGGCACATTGACTTTGTTGAGATAAGGTATAAAATCGATTTTAAAAAAATAAGACAATAAAAAAACCACTGTTCTAATATTTAATTTTACCACTTATTTTTGTTTCTATCACTTTATCATCGTAGTAATTAAAAATTGAATTGCAAAACTTAATTTCATTTAAACCTTTGAAATAAACGAATCCAGATTGTGAAGTGACAATGAATTTACTATAAGGTTTATTTCCTCCAGTGATTTTAATAAAAACTTCATTTTCCTTTAATTCTTCATAATTGTCAACATCAAT
>CAYVDH010000187.1:0-6769 GCA_964450355.1 uncultured Flavobacteriaceae bacterium | reverse complement strand
AATCTTTATCTAACCACCAAGAAACAAAATGCCCATCGGCTATGGCTTGTATAGTTATTTCAAATGAAATGTACAACTCTGGACTACTTGAATAAAGTTAGTTTTACTTATGGGAATATAACGGGTACATATATTCTTTATTTCATTTTTAATCATAATAAATTTTCTCAAATAAAATGAATCATTACATTAAAATTATAAAAACCTATGTTTATTAATTCAATGCAATTTTCTCTTATGCCATATTAAATAGTGTATTAAACAGTTTCAGTAGCTTTTAGTAATAAACCATAAGCATTTCTTCACACTTTTAATCTTGTGCATTAGTTAAAAGTCAAACAAAGTATCGGCAAATAAATGTAATGTTTCATGTCATAAAATAAAAGTTTGGACCTCGTTAAAAGTAGTTGATATTATTTGTCAATAGGTGATTATATTTCTTATTTTTAGCACAGGGCCTTGTTGCCCTTTAAAAAATAAAAGGAGTAAGTTTAGAAAAAGCTAGCTAACTATATCTAAACACACTCCTTTTATAGAAAGAAAATAGAATTAAACTAATTTTAAATTATAGCTTTATAAAGTTCCATATTAATTTTTGAAGATGATTCAATTTGGTTGATGTTGTCAAAAATCAATGTACTTCTTTTACTGACAGGATTTTTAATTATTTTCTTTAGATTGTTCGTATTGATGATATAAAACCTATTGATTCTAATGAAGTTGCTATAAAATTTTAACATTTTTGTAAATGAAGCCAAATTTTTTGAACATTTAAAAATTTCATTTTTACAATACAATGTGGTGTAAGCTCCTTCTGAACATAAATATAAAATATCATTATAATCTATAATATTTATAGCATCATGAGTATTTACTATGATTTTGTTACCAGGTTGGAAGAATGAGTTTTCGTTTGATTTGTTTTTAATGTTTTTCATTTTTTTATTTGATTAATTTAATATTTTCTATTCGATTATTTAGCAACAATTGTATTGTATAAATGCCTGATGACAATGATTTTGTATCTATTTCAATGTACTTTTTATTAAAACACTGTATTAAAACAACTTTACCTGTCGCATCTATTACACTCATTACTGCATCAGTACTCAATTCTTCATTCAATTCAATTTTTATATTATCATTAAAAGGATTTGGGTAAATACTCATACTTGAATTTATAACTCCAAAATTTACAACTTTTATACTGGTAAGTTTAAAATTAGTATTATAATCTACTTGTTTTATTCTGTAATATGCCCTTATAGTACCATTGAAAATGGAATGATCAATATATTGATAAGATTGAATACTATTAATATTTCCTGTTGCATTTACATAGCCTATTTTAACAAAGTTAATACCATCAATACTTCTTTCAATTTCATAATATTTAGCATTTATTTCATGATTTGTTTGCCATATTAACTTAACTGAGTTATTGTTTATTTTTTCAACTTCAAATGTTAGAAAATTAACTGGCAACGCCACGCAATTAATTGAATATCTTACCGAATCTACATTTGAACAAGTTGTATTTAAATTGGTGTATGTTAATTTAATTAATTTTGAACTGGTATCGGTTGGCCATATCCATTGGTTTTGAATAGGTCCATACAACCCTACTCCTGAAGTATCAGTGTTTGTTGCTTCTTCAAAACTCCAATTATATCTGTAATTGGGATATGCACTTGTAGAGTTTACAGAAATAGTATCAGAACATGGATTCATGGCTACTATTGTTATATTGGGTTTTACTGGAGGAGTTGGAACCCTTACATTTATAAAATCTGACATAGAACAAGCCAAATAAGTAGCTGTAAATCTAAAGATATACAAGCCCGAATCTAATGACCCAAAATTTGCATTTGAATTTGAATTTCCCCCAATAAAACTACCTCTAGATGGACCCGAAAATTTACTCCATAATTTTGTATAGGGTGTAGCTGAAATATTAGATGTTAAATTAGCAATTAAACCTGAACTATAACACAATGTATCATCAATCCCTATATTTGGAATAACACTTAAACTATCATTGTTTACAATGATATCATCAGAAGTAGTAGGACAAACTGGTGAAGTTATTGTGTATCTAAATGTATATGATTGAGGTATATCTAATCCACTTATAGCATAGGGTACAGAGCCTATTAAATTAGGAGAAGGCAACTCTGGCTGAGTACCAGAACCAGATACTTTACTCCAATTTCCATAGCCTACACCAGGATTATTTCCTCTTAATGCCATTGAGGAATTTTTACATAAGTTAATATCAGTTCCTGCATTGGCTAAAGGCACATAATTAATATACATATAATCATAACTAGCATCAACATCGCACAATCCACCTGCTGTAACTACCCACTTCAACCTAGTAATACCAGGATTAGCAGATACATTTGCGTTGTATAAAACACTTTGAGAACTTGGCACAAATTGCACTCCAGCGCCACTATCTATTGTCCAATAACCATAGCCAGATGTTGGATTATTGGCTCTTAATCTAAAAGGATTTGAAGAACCACATACAATTGTATCTCTTCCCGCATTAGCTGCAGAAGGAGTACTTTTTGCAACAACAGTAACATTACTACTAAACTCACAAACACCTTGTTTTAACATATATCTAATGGTATAATCTCCTTCAGATAAAACAACTATGGTTGTAGTATCTGAATTTGGATTTAATATCTTCAAATTCCTTGAATCGCCTCCTACAATTGTCCAACTAGGTGTATATCCTGCAACACTATTTCCCTGAATAAATCTAGTAGCTGGCAAAGAACTATTACAAATTGTAATTAACGATGTTGAAGGAGATGCTGTTATTGTGCCAATTCTCCGAGTTACATAAAGTGTGTCAACATTGGTTTGACAACCAGGTACACTTACACTCCATAACAATTTATAATTACCTGCATTATTAAACCCAAAACTTGTAGCACCTGGATTTGTTGCTGATGAAAAAGTAACAATTGATGGGCCTGAAAAAAAAGACCATCTTCCTGTTCCAGATGTAGGAGCAGTAGCACTTAAAACAAAAGTTGGTGCTCCTAAACAAAAATCTGCCCTAGCGATAGCATTGCTAGGTCCAGTGGTAGAACTAATCCTTATTGTAGTTGTATCGTAGGTTATACCACACGAATTTCTTAAAGAATACATAATGCTATAATTACTATTGGCTGTTGTATTGATTAAATTTGCAACAGAATCATTAACTCTTACTATACTTGCGCCTGAAGGACCTGATAATATACTCCAAGAACCAATTATACCCGGCACAGGCATATTACCTCTTAAGTTAATACTTGGGCTATGACAAAAATTAGAATCACTTAAAATAACAGCTTGAGGAGGACTTGAACGCGCTACAAACACTGTCATAGTATCTGCTCTAGGCGGACAATCTGGCCCTTCGCCTGTGTAATATATAAATCTATAACTGTGATTGAATAACAATCCTGCAACATCTGGATAGGCTGTATCTGTTCTTGACACAAAAAACGGGTCTGCTCCTGTATTTGGAAACTTATCTAGGTATCGCCAATTAGCTCCATTGAGAACACTGCCTGCTAATTGTGTAAATGTATCACCACATGGCAATATTTGATCGGTACCTGCATTGGTAGGTGCACCACCTAAACTAATATATAGTCTTGCTAATTTATTGGTAGTACCACAAGAGTTTGTTACTCCTACATTAACAGAATATGCACCTGAGGTAGTTGAACTTGCAGGTTGTCCACTTCCAAAACTCACATTGTTTCTTGCCCAAAAACCAACAAAAGGACATCCATTTGATTGATAAATTAAAATCCCATTTGGTGGGGGGTATCCACTTGAACCTATTGAAGCATTTGACGGCCATGATATTGGCGTTACAAATGTTCCAATACTTGTAGAACTAGATGCCGGTAGAGGCACATTACTTGATAAAGCATTTGTATTGGTACAAGAATTAGCGCCAATAACACTAGACCCATAAGGCACACAAATCCTTCTATCTATTGCAGAAAAAACTGGAGAAGTAGATTCCACAGTTATAGTCAAAGTTGAATTGGTAGCACATTGAGAATTAGCAATTCTATAGTTAAATGTATAGGGTCCACCATTACTAGTAAATCCACAAGCACTTGTTGTTGCTGAATTTGGTGTATTAAAGGTTACTGGAGCGCCTGCTGTTTGGGTCCAAACCCCTGTTTCACCAATACCAAATGTATTGCCATTTAAAACCAAGCAATTTGGAATTGTATTACAAAAACTCGAAACACTTGTACTAGCAAAAGCGGATGTAACACCTTGTGCAGTACTTGCTGTAAAATCTAATGTATCACAACCATCAGAACCGCATGTTCTTCCATTAACACACCATATTAATCTATAAGATTGACCTGGCGAAATACCAGCTATGGTTGCTGTTCTTGCATTAATATTAGGTGAAAATGTAATGCCTGTCGAAGGAAAAATTGACCATGTGCCAGTTCCATTGCCAGGACACTTACCTGTTGCTGTATAAGGAGCAGTAGGAGCACTACAACTTGGTGTGGTTAATGTTATGTCATTTCCTTTGCCAGGTAAAAATGGTTTAGCTGCTGCATTGATAGTTACAGTTTTAGTATTAGAGGAAACACAAGCTGTATTATTTAAATTCGTTATAGAATAGGTTAAAGTAAAAACAGTATTTGCTGCAAAACATCCACCTGCACCATCAAATGAAGGTTCATACTCCCAATTACCCGAACTAGAATTATAACTAACATAACCATTTGATGCTGTCCAGGTTGCTCTAAAACCCGATCCAGGTATAGTTAACCCCGTAGTATTTAATACAATTTTACCACCAGTGTAACATGTTACAGTTTGATTTGGGCCTACTACAGGAATGGCATGTGTTGTATCAATGGTGATATTAACATCTTGAAAATTACTGCCTGTTTCACAACTTGCTAAAAATCTGAAAGTGTAAACTCCTACCCTATTTGCCCCAGTAATAGTAGGAATTTTTAATGTAGAATCTGAAATTAAAGGAACTTTCGGCCCACTTATAAATCGCCAACGCCAAGAGTTATTGATAACTCTACCACTAGTACCTCCATAAAGTTGAAAAGTTGGCGTTGTTTGACAGTAAGTTGCAGGGACTCCTGAATTAACAGAACAATTTTGTGCGTTTATGTTTATATAAAACGCAAAAAGCGCAATAATTAAAAATACGCTTTTAAAAAAATAAACTTGTTTCATGGTTATAATTAATAATTTGATGCAAAAAAATACCTAAATTATATTTTATATTGTTCAGTAATAACCTATTTTATATGTCTATTTTTTTTATATTAAAATTGCAGAAATTACTTATTTTAATATTAATTATTTTTTTGCAAAACAATATTATTAATTGATGTATTGTGTTTTTAAATAATATATTATACTTTTGAAAGTATAAAACAAAACTAAAAACATCAATTGCTTAATTTAGTATTGATGGATAAAAATGACACGTAAATATAAATATATATTTTTTTTACTTTTTGGATTGACTATATTCAGTTGCAATTATTTAAAAAAAGAAAAAGAAACTAAAATTAATTTTAATTCTGTTGTTGAAAAAATACAAAAAGGAGAATATGATTTAGCAAATAAAATTATAGATTCAACTTTAGCCAAATTAGACAGTAGTAAAGATGTATATTTAAAATATTTAATTTTAAAAGGCAATATTCAAAGAGAATTAGGTAATGCTGAAAATGCAAAAATTATATATGAAAATGTTAGTAAAAAAGCTACTCAACTAAATTTATCTCGAATAAAATACAATGTTTATAATAAATTAAACTCTACATTAAAAGAATTAAAGAGCAAAAATATTCCGTTTACATATGCCAATTATATAGACTCTATATATTTGCTTGCAAAAAAAGAAAACAATAAAAATGAAATTGCAAATTCATATGTATTATATGCTTATTTTTACTATTTTAATCAGTATAACGATAGCCTATTTAGACATTATGATTCCCTAAGTGTTCCTTTATTAAAGGAAAGTAATGATTCATTCTATTTATACCTACGTCACAATGTAGTTGGTACTAGATTAATGAATAATAATCTTTTAGATTCTGCAGAATTTCATTTAAAAAAATCATTGAATTACATTAAAATAAATGATAATTTTACTAGAATTAAAAACACATGTGGTGTGCTTATGAATTTAGGGTTTATTGAACATGCAAGAGGCAAGTCAACCCAAGCTTTAGAATATTTTAAAAATGGTTTAGAATTAAGTTTAAAATACAATATCAATTTATTTAATTTAAAATTTTATGTCAATATAGGTCATTTATTCTTAGAATTAGATAAAATAGATGATGCCAGATTTTATTTTACTCAATCTACTAAATATGCAAATAGTATAAATGATTTTTTAACGGAATTTCAATCTTTACTACCTTTAATTGATTTAAATATAAATGACAATAACACTAAAAATTTAGTGGAACTCGGTAATAAAACTGAAAAAATATCCTTAGAAAATTTGAAAACTCATAATGCTATTTGTAATGCTTATTTTTATCAAAGTAAAATCTATAATAAATTACAAAACTTTAACCTAGCTAAAGACTATTTAAAAAAAGCAATTATATATGCTGATTCAGGAGTAGAAAAAGAATTGACTTTTACAATATTAAGTTATGCTATTAAGTTTTATTCTGAAAATAATGAGCTTAAAAATGCAAATATCATTGCTAAAAAATCATTAAATTTATCTAAA
>CAYVDH010000186.1:0-6785 GCA_964450355.1 uncultured Flavobacteriaceae bacterium | reverse complement strand
GGTGAAGGTAAGATGTTTGTTATTTTGGCATCATTTTTTAATGCTTGTCAATTTTTTTATTCCTCTTTATGCAATATCAAAGATTCCATTTTACTAAATATAATGTTAAAGTTCCATTTACTAATTATTCAATCAGGATTAAATGTTTTTTATTGATTGATAACGAACGACTAACTCTTCTAAAATCTTCTACTAATACTAATTTTATCATATTATTTATGGAATTACTTTTATAAAAATTTCGTGAGAATAAAGACAATTTTTATAAAAAAAGCAGACTGTAATTCAATCTGCTTTTTTTATAAATTTTATTTGTTATTATTTAATGACAGTAAGTTTAGTTGTTTGTTGCCAATCAATTGATTTTACTACTACAGAATATACTCCATTGTTCCATTGGCTAATATCAAATGAATATTGTGTACCTTCAAAAGAATCAGAAAATACAAGTTTTCCGTTGATATCATATACCAATACTGAAGCATTCGACAATCCTTCGTTTAACATGATGTTAGCAGTTTTGTCTGTAGGATTAGGTGCAAGATTAAATATTTGATTGTTAGGATTTCCATTTTTTATTATACTAACTGTATTGCTTAAATTGTGGTGTTGATTAATATCAACCGCTTCTACTTGATAAAAAATATTACCATTGTTGAGAGCTTCAATTGGATTATACAAAGTGTACATATCTTGGCCAGCTATACTATTATTAGCATTAACAAACGCTACTTTAACAAATTGATTATTGTCTTTTGATTTTCGGTAAACATTAAATCCTAATAACAGTGGGTTAGCATTAACAGTCCATTGAACTTTAGCAGTTCTGTTGTTTAGATTGATGGCATTGATATCAATAAACTCAACAGGTAAAGCTTGATTGAAAGCACTCATTACAATACCGCCACAGAAACAATTTGCCGTAGCATCACCAGTATCAATAACAGTGTACATAGGAAGGTTAGGACTTGGAGGATACAAATTATTTTCAAAACTATCTGAAAATGAAACTGCACCAGAAGTAACAATTGGAGAAGAAATAACAGTAGATTTTACGAGAGCATCTATACCTTTTTCGTAAGTTAAGTTGTTATTAACATCCATGTAAGTTTTAAGAGTAACACCAGTAGGAGCTGATACAAAAGTGCTTGTATTGTTGATGTTTCCGTTGAATTTGTATTTATATAAACTAGGATAAACATAAGTACTGTTATACCCACTAAAATTTAAAATGGCTTTTCTAATGTCAAAGTTTTTAGACTCAGTACCTAAACTTGCTTTTGTATTAGGACACAGATTAGCAGGTATAGGTGTACCACAATACACTGTTAGTTGTTGAGTAACATCTACTTTAATTAATTGATTTGCTACACAAGTACTCTTACTTTTTGTTGTCATCGGAAAACTATACAATAAAGTATCTCCACTCGAAGTTAAAGTATTAGGACAAGGGAATGTTAAATATTGAGATGTAGCATCTGTTCTAGTAGTATAAGTAATAGTTCCTGATGGACAATCTACTCCACTACAAGTGATGGCACCAGCACTCACTAATTTAGGTAATTTTACTGTGATACTATCAGTCGGTTGAGGGACACCTGCACCTATTTTTTCTAATCTTATTTGAGTTGATTGAGCACCACATCCATCTAAACCTGTTGCAATTTTAATGCTAGCAACATAAGGACTGGTAACACCAGCTAAAGCCAATACAAAACCAGATGTTTCAGTGCTGTCTCCACCTGCTCTTTCTCCACAAGCAGATTTAGCATATTGTGTAGGTTGCCATTGATCGCCACTTACTATGTTGCAATTTGTTTTCATTTTCCATCTCAATATTGCTCTTCTAGTACTGTTATTACCTAAGCCAGTTCCAGGTAATCCTTTATTTGAATTGAAATTTAATGGATCTATTTCTTCTAAGTCTAAAGTCATTTTACCAGTAGGTACTTGAGCTAGAATTGCGCTATTAGCTGCATTGCTGAATTTTCTTGGTGTGGTTCCAATTGGATACTCAATGTAACCACTATCACTGATATAATCTAGTGCAGCACTTCCATTAAATGGCAAATTTAATGTTTCTTTCACTTCAAAAATATTACCTGCTTGAGTACTTTGAATCTCCATTTCAAATGGAAACGCTTTACACATTTCTACAGTATTATTTCCGTACAATGAGCTAGTTGAATTGCTTGGATCACTTGGGGTATTATTTAATAATGTAACTTGTGTTTGAATAGCTGCGGGTTGTGGTTGAACATACAATGGCAATTTGTATTTATTACAAATGCCTGTAGGACCTATTTTTAATTCCACATTAGGCCACCAAAGATTTGGAGACCTTACATCAATACTTACTTCAGAAGTAATTAAAGTTCCAGTTCCAATGCTCACATTTGGCATGATGATGATTTGTCCCATTGCTTTTATTACTGAGTTGTTTGGGATACTTGCACCAGTAGGTATAATTAATCTACCATTTACTATTAGGTTGGATTGACCAGCATAAATAACACTATCAACAGGTGGGTAAAAGGCTGTTGGATAATTTCCACCACAACTCCAGCTTGCATATACATCTAAACTATCAAATTGACAGGCTGTAGATGTGCCATATACTGTGAAGTTTCTGGTGTCATCTCCCGATACAGTTCCTATTCGGTAAAATCCATTAGCATCAGGTGTAATGAGAGTGCTTCCTTCTTTAAGACTATCTATTTGAACTGATCCTGAATTGTTGTATGGGTACATCCAATTGTAATCCGCATTAAAAACTGTTAAATTATTAACAGTTAAAGGCCAACTTACCACTTTGCTATATGCTGTTGCAATAGGTACAGGACTACTATAAATTAAATTAGGATGAAAGTTTGTAACATTCGAACCTGCTTGTCCAGCACTGGTAGCCATGTTGTATTGAGAACGTGTTAATGGAGTTAACATGTTAAAACTGTCTTGCAATGTAAAATATTGTGCTAGACCAGATGTAGTATTACATGTAGGAGTAATAGTCACATTGAAATAAATGACATTTCCCTCATCTGGCACTATGAAATTTCCACCATATGGTAGATATAAATTTCTTACATCAAAATTTAATAAATTATCGCTATTTACAGTAAAAGGAATATTGGTACCACTTGGATATGTACCAGCTCCTACAGGTTGATTTGGAAAATTATTATCTTGTAATTTTACACTGTTAACAGTGTAATTAGCAGGTATTCTAATGCGCAATTTTAATGGTATTGTCAATGG
Organism: uncultured Flavobacteriaceae bacterium; assembly: GCA_964450355.1. GTDB lineage: Bacteria > Bacteroidota > Bacteroidia > NS11-12g > UBA955 > CAYVDH01. The sequence continues at coordinate 3,527 of CAYVDH010000186.1, read as the reverse complement.
TCTATATTCATAAGGGAATCTGATGTTGGAATATGTTCCAGTTCCAGGTCCAATACGAGTATAAAAATGACTTCCAAAAGTGAAGGTTTGACAACCATTGACTGTACCTGCATGAGATTCGTAACCAAAAGCATCAACACCATAAATTTCTAATTTATCTAAAATACTTCCACAAGCAAAGCTGCTTGTAAAATTATCGTTACTTGCACCTCCACCTACATGTGAATTAAAGCTAACAACATCAGCCTCTGTATTAACTAATACTCTTAATTTTAATTTTACAATTACTGTATCCCCTTGATAAAAAGGTGGCATAAAACTAATGTCTGTATTGAATTTATTAGTTCCAATGTTGCTTGGTGTCATTGAGAAAATAGAATCACTTCCAGATAACCTATCAACAAATACAGAATCATTAATTACTGAATAATGTGACGTGTTGCTTACCTCCATAATGCTTCTTACATAATCCCATTGAGTATCTGTAGCATCTGTTTTTAAGTAAAATTTATGTACAATTTCAATGGTATCACCAGGTATAGCTCTTTTTGTATTGATTAATGATTTATTCAATGTCCCTGAAGGTAAACCATTGTTGTCATCATCCCCTAGACCAAAGTTGATTCTATCAAAAGTGTATTTTAAATTTACCATTCCTTTAGGACAGCAAACTACACAACTGCTTGTCCATGCAATAGGGTAATTTAAACAAAATTCAGGATTTTCTCTAGTACAATAAGTGGTATCTGGGTTGTGCGAAAATTGAATTCTGTATTGCAATATACCTGAACATGTAACTCCATCACATACACCTTTTACTTTTGCATGAAAAGTTGTTCCTAAATAATAGAAACTATTGTTTAATCTAAATTTGAAAGTATCACCATTGGCACTTCTATAATATGGAAGTAAGGTGCCATAAGAGGGATTAGCAAAATAAACAGGATTAGCATAAGCAGGGTCGTATTGAATGACGTTTGGTAAGGTAATAGAAACTTCACGGTATGCTTTATTTCCAAATTTTAGATAATAATCCGAGAAATAATTTAGATGTCCTATATCAATAGATAAATCTTTTGTTTCACCATCACCAATGGCTACTGGTCCTGAGTTTGAACCATCAATATAATGTCTTCTATAATTTATTGCATCTATCCAGCCGCCATCATAAGTAGCATTACCACAGGCATTCCTATAGCTAAATTTTACGCCTTGTCCATTAAAATATCTATCATGTGAAAAGGTTTGATTCACAATGCAGCTTTGTTCATAATTACATTGTACTTGACCAAAGAAAATATACAATGAATCATTTGTTCCTAAATATGGAATTGAAAAACGGATGTGGTTTGGTTTTCCTGTAAAATTACAACCACCGTATGAACTAGTAAGTGAACCCACCACAGTGTATGAGGGTTTATATTTTAATCCATTTTTACCAATTCTAACATAAAAACTGGCAGTGTCAAAATACGCTCCAAGTAAATCTGTACGAAAACTACTTCCATAAGTTCCCCCTGCATCCATATTAATGTTGGTAGCAGGTCCTCCTGTATTTTTCAATACCAAAGTATCCCTCCATATGGTAGTTCCATCAAAACAATCATTTTTTCTTTGCAATCTCTGAGCTACAACAATGTTAGGTAATGCAGGTCCATAGGTAGAAACACCAGTATTGACATTGTAATAATTACAACGTGTGCTATTGGGGCATCTCCATGCTGCTAACAACTGACTTAAAATGGTAGGAACTCCACATGTATTAATCACCAATTTATATTCAAGAATAAAACTTTCTCCATTTTCTAAAACAGTGTCTAAGTCTGATATTTGTTGAATCTCACTAGCTATAAATGATATGATAACTGAATCGCCTGATGTTGTAATTTTAGATGTTGGAATACTATAATTTACTCCACTTGGATTTATTTTAAACGAAGAATTAATGATGGAAAATTGTCCTAGTGTTGCAGCTTTGTCAACAATAATAAAGTTACTAGTACCGCCAAATCCACCATTTGTAATGGTGTAGTTTCTAATCACAGTATCTCCTAATGTAGCAGTTGCAGGGGTATTACTAATGGATGTTATGCTTAATGATGGCGCTGAACCATTGTATGCATTTGTAGCACTTACATTAATGCTGCCACTTCCTTCGTAAAAGAACAAGCTGTCTTGAGTAGTAAAACTACTTGTACCTGCAGCACAATTGGCTTTTTGCCAAAATCCTAGTCTTATAGTTTGAAGTGCTGTGCTACTGCCAAAAGTGATTCTGTGTTTGCCTCCTACAATACCAGCATAAGTTGCAGTATTGCTTCCACTACCTCCAGTAACAATTGGACCATATGCTATGCCTTCCCAAGTAATTCCAGTAGGTAATTTAATGTCCAAATAACTTCCTGTAGTTCCGCTTCCTCCTACACTGAATTGTAAACGAACAATTTCTTTTTTTAAGCAAACCTGTAAATTGCTTGCTATAGCAGTATCTGTAATTGTAACCGCTTTCAAAGTGGTTGACAAAAACAATACGACCATGAATGTTAGAATTGATTTAAATTTTGATTTCATTTTATGATGTTGTTGTGTAATTATTTTTTAATTTATTTCTGCTTTATTAGCACTGAATTCAGTGTTCATTTGCTTTCTGATTCTGTTAGATATATTGATTGTATTTCCTTCTTCTAAATTTAAATTAGAAGTGCCATCGTCTAATTTATCTATCATTTTTATGTGTCTTTTGTTGATGATTAATGAGCGACTTATTCTTATGAATTCATCCGATAAATTTTCAGAAATTGTACTGATGTTTTTTGAACTTTTTATTTGTTTATTTCCTTTTGCAATGATGTTTGTATATGCTCCTAAAGCTTTTAAATATATAATGTCTTTGTGTTTTATATAAAAAGTATTTTGATGTGTATTTATTTTAAGAACATCATTTTCTTCCAGTTTTTCTATTGGTTTTATTTCTGATTCTATTTTGTGCTGTTGTATGGATAATTGGTACCTACTAATGGTGTTTTTTAAATCCTTGATGGATATGGGTTTTGTTAAATAATCAAAAGCATTTTCACGAATAGCTTCAATGGTTTTCGTAGAATTTCCAGTAAAAAATATCAGTTTAAAAGACCTATTATTTCCTAATAAATTTAGTAAATCAAACCCAGTTAAGTCATTTTCTAGTTCAATATCAAGCAATAACCAATCAAATTTGTTGTTTTTAATGTATGGAAATGCTTCATGCACATTAGAAAAATGTTTTTGAATGTTTAATTCAGGGAAAAAACTCTCAATGGTGTTTTTAAATGTTTTTACTGCTTCAAGGTTGTCTTCAACCATCACAATGTTTATAGGATTCATTTTAATTATTGATTTTCTCCAAACAGAAACCATACCATTGTATGATAAAATTTGACATTTAAAACTTCTTCTTATTGAATTGCTACTTTTTTTTATTGAATCAATTTTATCGAATTTCAAATTTTTTATTATTAATCTACTTAGTCTTCTACAACCAAACCAATACT
>CAYVDH010000185.1:0-6808 GCA_964450355.1 uncultured Flavobacteriaceae bacterium | reverse complement strand
TTTGGTAGCGGAGACGAGATTTGAACTCGTGGCCTCAGGGTTATGAATCCTGTGCTCTAACCAACTGAGCTACCCCGCCATTTTTATTTAAATATTAGCTTTAAAATTACTATTCTCTCAAAGCTTTTATTTAAAAAGGGCTGCAAAAATAATTCTTTTTATTTCATTTTACCAATTTTATATGGCTAATTTTAACTCTTATTGCAATTTTTTCTTTATTTAATCAGAAAATTGATGAATGGATGGGTATTGGTTAATGGTTATATGGTAAATTGTTACATTGTTGTATTGTTAAATGGTTATTGGTTAATGGTTATTGGTTAATTGTTTAATTATAACGGATACTGAGCTTGTCGAAGTATAGTGTTAAATTGTTATTGGTTAATGGTTAATTGTTAAATTATATCGGTTACTGAGCTTGTCGAAGTATAGTGTTAAATTGTTATTGGTTAATTGTTAATTGTTGAATTATAATGGATACTGAGCTTGTCGAAGTATATGTTAAATTGTTGAATTGTTAAATTGTTAATTGTTATGTGAACTTAGTTCTAAAATCTGCATTCTGAAATCTAAAATCTGAAATCTACATTTTAACTTCTGCCTTCTTAGTTCTTCGTTCTAAGTTCTAAATTCTGCGTTTAAAGTTCTGCGTTCTTACTTCTAACTTCTTATTTCTAACTTCTTCCTTTGTACTTCTGCGTTCTAAATTCTTAATTCTTCGTTTTTATTATCTGCAATCCTTTTAAAACACTCCTCAGCTGTGCGGCTGGGGTCCAGCAAATGCGTGAAATTTCATTTTTTGAAGATAGCTTGTGCTTAGCCGTGCAGCTTCAAAAAAACAGAAATTTTTATTTGGTGGTGCCTTTTTGTTTAGCTTCGCTGCGACTTCGTGGTCTTTTTGGCACCAAAAAGAAAAAAGAAAAAAATAATACTTTTAGCATTCCATAACTCTAATTATATTAATTAATTTGTTAAATGGTTCTGCAATCTGCAATCTAAAATCTGCGTTTTTAAAATAACTAAAATCATTGAATAGAAAATCCATTTGTTTTTGACTTATAGTTTTAAAAAATTACAATCCAAATAAAATTCAAAAATCTGAAAATAAATAGAATTTTCGGTTCGTGCCTCTGCTCAGAATGACATTGATTTCATGGCTTTGTCATTCCGAAAATACGAGTAATCTGAATTATTAATTTTACTTTTTTTTCATTGCCAAAAAAAGTAAACAAAAAAAGCTAGTCCCCCCAAGTATTTTATTCAAGGATTTTGTTTTTTTGACCACTGCGGGTGATTTCATCAAGATCCAACTTGATGAACTTCCCTTGTGGTACCCAAAAAAACTGCAATCCTTTTCATAAAATCCTTGAACGGGACATCCCGAGTGAATTTGACAATTAGTGATTTTTTAATGATTTGGTAGTTTAAACTTGGATTAAATTTAAAACTATACTTTTAAATCATGCCTCACTTGTGCGGCTGGGGTCCAGCAAATGCGTGAAATTTCATTTTTTGAAGATAGCTTGTGCTTAGCCGTGCAGCTTCAAAAAAACAGAAATTTTTATTTGGTGGTGCCTTTTTGTTTCTTTTTGGCACCAAAAAGAAAAAGAAAAAATAATTCTTATTATATTGATTAAATGGTTAATAGTTGAATAGTTATTGGTTCTGCGTTCTTACTTCTAACTTCTTATTTCTAACTTCTGCCTTTATACTTCTGCGTTCTAAATTCTTAATTCTTCGTTTTTATTATCTGCAATCCTTTTCATAAAATCCTTGAATGGGACACATCATACTATATTTTATAATTTTGCTTAATTTAATCAATTGAATAATAAACGTAATTTGTATGAATATTATTCCAAATAATCTGAAAACTAATGCGTGAAATTTCCTTTTTTGTATATGATTGCACATAGACATGCAGCTTAAAAAAGAAATTATTTATTCCCTATTTTAAGTAAAATATTTCTCTAAATCATTGTTATTTGATTGATTTACAATATTTAAAGGATTTAATTAAAACTTAATTTGAGTAAAAATAAAATAATCTGTCAATAATTGTGTAAAAAACTTACTTTTGCAAAATAATAGATTAAAAGAGTATGTATTGGACTTTAGAATTAGTTTCCTATTTGGATGATGCCCCTTGGCCAGCTACTAAAGATGAATTGATTGACTATGCCATTAGATCAGGTGCTCCAATGGAAGTAGTAGAAAATCTTCAGGAACTAGAAGATGATGGTGAACCATACGAAAGCATCGAAGAAATATGGGGCGATTACCCCACCGATGACGATTATTTCTTTCACGAAGACGAACATTAACCAAAAAAAGCTTTCTGCTTCATTGGTTGGTTCATTTTAATTTTATCTTCTTTTACAACCTGTGTTATGCTCACTTTTTTGGCTTCAACCTTTAATGCATTTTCCCAATCAATTTCTTGTTTTTTGAATTCTACATTTTCGTATTTCAATAAATGATTCTGCCTGTTGAATCCAGTGTTGATTACAAAACTATACTTGCCATCTTCCTCTACACTTTGAACAAATCCAATGTTTATCAATTCAGTTAATGCTTCTTTCTTGTTTACTGTCAATTCTTCATTCGCATCGATGTAACCCTTTTGGCAAATGAATTTAACCAACGGATTTTTCACTATAGGTGGAGGTATTTCCACATTAAAACTTACAGAAAATAAATAATTATTGGCAATTTTTTGAGCTGTTTTAAGCTGCTCAAATTGAATTTCTGATTTATATTCCTCCTTAAAATTTTTCTCTATATCGGTTGTAGATTGTTGAATAAATTGAATGAAATCTTTAAATGTATTTAAACAATCTCTGCTCTCCCTATTCCAATGATGAAAGAAATAATGTTCCACATTTAAATGAAACGCTAAATTTCCATATTGTTTCCAAAGTTGAAAATTCAACCACAACAACAATTGTCTGTTGTCTTTAAAACTGTAATGATTGTATTGATGCCAAGCATAAAACACCATGAAAGTTTTTTCTAATTGACTCCATTTTGTTTGTGCTTTGTCAAATTCCGTGAATATGGCTTTTAATCCTTCTGGACATTTAGCTGTTTCCACCACAGGACTGGAAAACAAATCGAAACTCTCTTTAACTTCGCCATTGTTCAATATACATTCAAACAATTCAAAATTGCCCTTGCCTTTCAACAAATCAAAACTGTCAAAAGATTGATAAAACTCATCCGTTTCTTTTTTGATCAATATGTTTCTAGATTGCTTGCTCTCTAAATATTCAGGAATCAATACATAATCAATGTTTGAATTAACTAAACAGGCATACCAAGCCGACTTTAATTTTAAATTTTTTGAATGGATTGCTTTTTTTGATTTCTCAGAAAGTGGTATTTTGTTAACTAAATTAGATAGATGCTCTAATGAATTTTCTAACACGAAAAATTCATGGTTAAGTTTTAATTTAATTGGTTCAAAAATAGAAAGGTCTAACATGCGAAATCGTATGCAAAGTAAAACACGAATAATGAAATAGTCATGATTGGGAGTATGGCTTAATTCATTGATTATAAACAATAAGGAAATAATGAGATAGTCATAATTATTAATTAACATTAAATCAATAGTTTAGCAACTGTACAATAAAATGGTCATGGTTGTAAAATGGCTTTAATATTGGGTAAATTAAGTCACTATTCTGAAAAACAGAGGTATAAATACAAGCAAAACATAATAGATTTAAAAATTATACAAGTAGTTTATAACTTTTGTTGATTTTATTTGCATCTAGTCTTAATTTCGTCCATGAAAATTGGCTATAAATGAGCGAAAATCCAGAAGAAAATATAGATCAAAACAAATCAGATGACATCATCCACTATGGTCACAGAGATGGACTATTGCCAGTTTCAGGTTTGTATGAAAATTGGTTTTTGGAATACGCTAGTTATGTTATACTTGAACGTGCCGTTCCTAATTTATACGATGGTTTAAAGCCTGTTCAAAGAAGGATTTTGCATGTGATGAAGGAAATGGATGATGGCAGATTTAACAAAGTTGCTAACATCATTGGTTCTGCCATGCAATACCATCCTCATGGTGATGCGGCAATTGGCGAAGCCATTGTTAATCTAGGTCAAAAAGATTTGATGATAGAAACCCAAGGAAACTGGGGTGACATCAGAACTGGTGACAGCGCAGCAGCTCCACGTTACATTGAAGCTCGGTTATCTAAGTTTGCTTTAGAAGTGAGTTTTAATGAGGAAACTACCGAATGGCAAATCAGTTACGATGGCAGAAAACGAGAACCTGTTACTCTCCCAATAAAATTTCCACTGGTTCTGGCTCAGGGTGTAGAAGGAATTGCCGTAGGCTTAGCTACTAAAATAATGCCTCACAATTTCATTGAATTGTGTGATGCAAGCATTGATATATTAAAGGGTAAAAAACCAAATATTTTACCTGATTTTCAAACAGGTGGTATGGCAGATTTTACCAACTACAACGAAGGCAAAAGAGGAGGTAAAATAAGATGCAGAGCCAAAATAGAAAGTGCCGATGGCAAAAAAGTACTGATCAAAGAAATTCCTTTTGGAACTACTACCGAAAGCATCATAGACAGCATTTTAAAAGCCAATGACAATGGCAAAATAAAAATTAAAAAGGTAATTGATAACACCGCAAAGGATGTTGAAATAGAAGTGCAATTAGCTCCTGGCATCAGTACTGACATGACCATTGATGCGCTTTATGCATTTACCGATTGCGAGATTAGTATTTCACCTAACTGTTGTGTCATTGTTGAAGACAAACCCCTATTTTTAGGAGTAAATGAAATCCTTAAAATTTCTACTGACAACACCCTTGGTTTACTCAAAACTGAGCTTTTAAATGAATTAAAACACTTAGAAGACAAATGGCATTTTAGCTCATTAGAAAAAATATTCATTGAAAATAAAATCTACAGAAATATTGAGGAATGTGAATCGTGGGAAGAAATCATTGAAGTGATTGATAAAAAATTAAAACCATTTAAAAAATTACTTAAACGAACAGTCACTCGCGAAGACATAGAAAGATTACCTGAAATAAAAATCAAAAGAATTTCAAAATACGATGCTTTCAAAGCAGATGATTACATCAAAGGTTTAGAAAATCAAATTCAAGAAATTCAAAATCATCTGGACAACCTCACAGAATTTGCTATTGATTATTTCAAAAATTTAATAAAAAAATACGGTAAGGGCAAAGAGAGAAAAACTGAAATCAGATTATTTGACAAAATAGAAACCAATGTAGTAGCAGTAGCTAACGAAAAACTATACGCTAATTACGCTGAAGGTTTTGTTGGTTTTGGGCTTAAAAAAGACACTTACATTTGCGATTGTTCGGATATTGACGACATCATTATTTTTAGAAAAAATGGCACTTACATGGTGAGTAAAGTATCCGAAAAACAATTTGTAGGAAAAGACTTGCTTTATGTAGATGTGTACCGTAAAAACGATGAGAGAAAAGTGTACAATGTCGCTTATTACGATGGGAAATCTGGAGTAAGTTATGTAAAAAGATTCAATGTATTGGGTGTAATTCGAGATAAAGAATACAACGTGACAATGGAAACTCCAGGAAGTAAAATTTTGTATTTTTCTGCAAACAACAACAGCGAAGCTGAAAAAATTGGCATTTTCTTAAGCAACATGGCAAGTGCTAAAAACAAGTACTTGGAGTATGATTTTTCAGATTTAGAAATCAAAGGAAGGACATCTAAGGGCAACACATTGACCAAACATCCCATTAGAAAAATTGAATTAAAAGAAAAAGGGAAATCCACTTACAAAGGCCGTGAAATATGGTACGATGCCGACATTGGTCGTTTAAATGTAGATGGCAGAGGTCAGTTTTTAGGAACCTTTACCAGCGAAGATAAAATATTAATTATTTTCAACGATGGCAGTTATGAATTAACTGATAGCGAGCTTACCAATAGATATGAAAACAATGACATCTATTTGATTCAAAAATTCCACGAGACTCAACCCATTAATTGCATTCATTACGATGTTTCATCAAAAAACTATTATGTCAAAAGATTTTTAATTGAAACAACTACAACAGGAAAAAAATTCTTGTTCATCAACGAAAGACCAAGCAGTAAGCTAATACTAGCCAGTACCCACGAAAACCCTGAAGTAGAAATTAAAACTACAACATCAAAAGGAGAAAAGAAAACAGAAAACATGTTTTTAGCAGATTTCATAGAAGTAAAAGGTTGGAAAGCCACTGGCAACAAACTGACTTACGATACTTTTAAATCGGCTAAATTATTGAGCGATAAAGTGGGTATCATTCAAGAAGAGATAAAAGAAGAAGTGATGGAAAAACCTGATAAGGAAATTTCCATAGATGAATTGGACGGTCAGAAAACTCTTTTTTAGTAAGTTAATGGTTAAATGGTTGAATGGTTAATTGTTGAATTGTTATTTTGTTAATAGTTATTTGAACTTAGTCCTAAAATCTGCATTCTGAAATCTACAATCTAAAATCTACATTTTAACTTCTGCGTTCTTACTTCTAACTTCTAACTTCTTATTTCTAACTTCTGCCTTCATACTTCTGCGTTCTTAATTCTTTGTTCTTCCTTTTATAATTCTTTTCATAAAATCCTTGAACGGGACATCCCAAGTGAATTTGACAATTAGTGAATTTTTAATGATTTGGTTGTTTAAAATTGGATTAAATTTAAAAAATTTACTTTTAAAACAATCCTCACTTGTGCGGCTGGGGTCCAGCAAATGCGTGAAATTTCCTTTTTTGAAG
>CAYVDH010000184.1:0-6809 GCA_964450355.1 uncultured Flavobacteriaceae bacterium | reverse complement strand
TAGCAAAATTTATTTTTATTATTTTTTTCTAATCTAGTACTTTCAACGTTTTACAAGCTTTTTTTAATTATTTTTTTCCTCAAATTCCCCAAACAATTGAATTAATTTTCTATTTCGGTATTCAAATATTCTTTTTATCTCCTTTTTAACAAACAATGCATGAACCAATGAACCAAGGATGCCAAATGGCATTTTATAATGCAATTTATCGTGCATTAATACTCCTCCATCTAATTCGCTAATGTGATGTAAATGGTGCCAAAAGGCATAAGGTCCAAACCGCTGCTCATCTATGAAAAACTCTCCTTCCTTGATGTGAGTAATTTCAGTAACCCACTTTAATTTTAACATGGGTAACAATTTTATTTTATAACATATTATTTGACCTGAATACATGTTATCGTTTTCTGTTACTCCATTTGTAATTTCAAAATCCATGTTTTCGGGAGTTAGCACTTTAAGATTGTATGGTGTTGAAAAAAACTTCCAAGCTTCATCTTTGTTGATTGGTAGTTTCTGCTTTGTTTCTACTTGATGTATTCTCATGTTCTTCTAATTCAAAAACAATAATAATGATTTAAAGTTTTTCCACAATGTAAAAAAAATAAAAGAGTTCTTGCAAATTTGCATTTAAAATATGTCTGGTCAATTAACTGTTTTTTATGGCTGTATGTTTTCAGGAAAAACCTCTGCTCTTATTGATTTCATAAGCCAATCAGGTTTATCAAGAAATGAATTCACTGTGTTTAAACCCAATATTGACAACCGCAGTTCCAACATCACCATCAAAACCCACGATGGAAGAACTCACGATTGCATTAGCATAGACACAAACGATGAACTCAGTCAATTCATCCATCCATTTACCAAACTGATTGCTATAGATGAAGCTCAATTCTTTAATAAATTAATGATGATTGAAATTAAACGGTTATTAAATAAGGGAATTCACGTAGTAGCTAGTGGATTAGACAAAGATTATTTGGCACGCCCTTTTGGCTTGATGCCTTTATTGATTGAACATGCTCACAACAAAAAAGAATTGTTTGCTCAATGCGATTGTTCTGCTAAAGCGAATTACACTTACAGAAAAGAAAGCAACAAAGTGCTAGTACTTATAGGTAGTGATAATTACTATCAAGCTAAATGCTCGGATTGTTATCAGCAATTGACAGCTAATAAAGGTTAGTCAACAGATATCACAGAAGAAATTTCGGGCAATACTTTTTTTAAAGCTTCTTCTATTCCTGCTTTCATGGTCATGTTACTCATGGCACAGCCTTTGCAATTTCCTAACAATTTGAGCGACACAACATTGTTTTCATCAAAATCTACAAATTCTACATCACCACCATCCATTTTCAAAAATGGTCTTACTGACTCAAGCGCTTCTTCTATTAAATTTATTTTGTCTTTATTCATTTTTTATCTGTGTTAAACTTATCAATTCAGTGCTATTCTTTGATGTTATTTAATGCAATTTTTCGGGCCAATTGTTTCGCAATTTCAGTAAAATTATTCAAATTTTTGCTATGCATTGTATTTCCAGTATCTACATCGTTCATTAATTTAGGGTTAATGGGTAACTGACCTAATAAATCGGTTTGATACATGGCTGCAAGTTGAGTACCTCCACCTTCTCCAAATAGGTAGTATTTTTTTTCAGGGGCATCCTCAGGAGTAAAATACGACATGTTCTCAATGATTCCTAAAATAGGCACATTCACGTTTGGCATTCGAAACATGGCGCATGCTCTGCTAGCATCAGCCAAAGACATTTGCTGAGGTGTAGTAACAATTACTGCGCCCGATAATGGCATGGTTTGAGTCAGGGTAATTTGAATATCGCCAGTTCCTGGTGGCAAATCGATGATTAAATAATCTAGTTCGCCCCAATTTACTCCAGTAATGAATTGTTTTAATGCCTGTGACAACATAGGACCTCTCCACACTATCGCTTCATTGGGTTTGGATAAAAATCCAATGGAGAATAATTTTAAATTGTCCATTACTATCGGTTGCATCATTTCTACACCATTTACTTCTACCATGTCAATCACTGCATTTTTCAATCCAAACATGGTAGGAATTGATGGGCCATAAATGTCTGCATCTAACAAACCTACTTTGATGCCTAATTGGCTATATACCTTGGCTAGCGAAGCTGAAATTGTAGATTTTCCCACCCCTCCTTTTCCACTAGCTACGGCAATGATGTTTTTGACAAAAGGCAGTTTTTGATTGGTATTTTTATCCGATGTCAATTCACTTGTCATGTTGATGTGAACTTCGTAATTGTTACCTATAAAATGAGATATAGCATTACGACAAGCATTTTCTATCATGTCTTTCATAGGACATGCAGGTGTAGTTAAATACACTGAAAAGGAGATTTTTTGATTGTCAATGTTGATGTCTCTTACCATGTTAAGAGTTACCAAATCCTTGTGTAAGTCTGGGTCATCCACATGTCTTAAAGCGTCTAATACTTGTTCGGTACTTATCATTTTTTAGATTTAAATAATTGAACAATTCTTGAAAAGAATCGTTTTTCGAAATTTAAAAAAAACTTAAATTGACCAAATATGAAGCCATAAGCTAGCAACATAAGGTTATAAATAGGCAATATCAATACATAAAAAGCTATCCGAGTACCCAATGACGATGCGGCACTGATTCCCAATAAATGTTTAATGCCTATAACAGAAAAACCAGTACAAGCAAACACGATAAGAATCAGTATAACCTGAAAAATGGAATTGACTTGCCATCTGTTTTTTAATTTATGTAACCAATTGTGTTCGTTCAAAACTTAAAAAAATATTTGCCGCAAAATTACTTGAATAACAATGAATAAAAAATGATTTTATCGATAACTGTATTTAATGGCAATTCATATAGACATTACATGAATTTAGACCGTTGCAGTATTTACAATTTGCTGCTTAGCTTTATTCAATTCTTTAATCAGCATGGGGTTTGTTTCCACACCATTTCCTATCACTATCACATCAGCACCATTTTTGAATAACATCAAAGCGGTATCGGCATCTTTAATTCCACCACCAATGATTAGAGGCAATTGGGTATTTGTTTTTACTTTATTTACCATGTCATAATTTACACTGTGATTGGCACCACTACCAGCATCCAAATACACGCATTGCATCCCTAGTAATTTACCGGCTAAGGCTGTAGCAACTGCTATGCTGGGTTTATCATTAGGTATAGGTTTGGTATTGCTGATGTAGCTAACACTGGTTTCTCTACCACCATCTATAAGCAAATAAGCAGTAGGTACAACATCCAACGAAGAAGAGGCAAGCGATGGGGCAGCTACCACATGTTTTCCTATCAGGTATTCAGGATTTCTTCCACTGAGAAGCGACAGAAACAGGATGCCATCTGCTTTATCGTCTATCATCAATTCATTGCCTGGGAAGATGTAAACGGGGATTTGGCAATGGGATTTAATTAATTGAATGCATTGATTGAAATTACCTTGAGTGACAATGCTGCCACCAACAAATATAAAATCCACTTGATTTTCTACACACAAATTAATTGTATTGACTGTATCCATGTTGTTTTGATCAGGATCAATTAATACGGCAATTGATTTGTTAGTATTGAGTAATTTTAAAAATTGAGAATTCAAAGTTAGGTTAAAATAAAAACACAAAAATAGTTGAAAATGATGAAAAATCAGCAAAACAATTCACACAACACAAATGTAATATTCATTTAACGGTGACATAAGGTGTTAAAGAATAGCATTAGGGCGAATTCCTATCGGAACCGGGCTATGCGCTATTACTTCTCGGCAAAGCCGAGAGGTAACCGCTTCTATCCCTTTCGCTTGCTTACGCCTGAGCAGCGCAGGGTATAAATTTTACAATCAATACATCATTTTTGATGTTAGGATATTAATCATATAGCCCACGGTTGAAACCGTGAGCTATGGTTGAATATTTATTGTTATGTTTATCTATAGATTTATAAAAAATACAGAGCAACTTTAAAATTAAACCAACAAACTCCGAAAGAGTGATAGGATGATAATAAAACCAAACATTGGCAATTAAAAACCCTGAAGGGGGTGATAGGATGAATGCATTTAAATTGGTTTAAATAAAAACCATTATATTTGATTCAATATTCATAAACGAGTAAGAAATGAAAATCAGCTATTTTCTAAGTTCAATATTGATTACATTGTTATATAACAGTTGCAAAAAAGAACCTAAAAGCTGTGTTGGTTTTGTGCCTTATCCTCAAATGGTCAAAGACTATTTGCTTTTTAAAGACAGCAGTTATTGGATATATAAGGATTCTGCTACGGGGACATTAGATAGTTTTTGGGTTAAAGATTATGAAAAACAAAGCTATTGGCCATATAAAGAAACTGGTACGCGTGATTGCCCCTGTTATGAGGAATATAAGTATAAGATAAATAGAGTTTTTACAGACAATGTTCAAGAAATACGATTGCAAAGTTATCACTATAATAAAGGTAAGGAAAAAGAAAAATTTTATGGAGAATTTGTTTTGAGAGGTATTAATTATTTTTACAGAAGTGAAAAAAGATTCTCAACAGTTGGATATGATTCTATTTGGAATGAAACCCCAGTTAAAGGTGGTTATATATTTAAACTACCTAAAATTGAAATTAATAATAAAACATATATTGATATTCAATTTCTAAACTATCCTAGCCCTAATCCTTATGATTGGGTGCGAAGGATTTATTATGCTAAAAACATTGGCTGCATCAAATTTGAAGACGAAAATGGCAAGGTATGGGAATTAATTAGATATAAAATAAAACAATAAACATTGGAACTCTCAAATTAAATAACTCCATATTTGTTAAATGAAACAAAAAATATTTCAATTTTTTATTATTGTAATAGGAATATTTATAATCAATATCTATTCATGTAAGCCTGAAGAGAAAGTACCTATACATGGCAAAGAACTAGCCCCTAAAGACACCATTTATTGTAATAAAGAATTTTTGCCTTATTGGTATTTTAACAAAGGCTGTATTTGGATATATAAACGTACAGATACAACTGCCACAATATATGATACAGCAACCATTGTAAGCGCTAAAACTGATATACAATTTTTAACATCATTTAATAGTATAAACGCCTTAGAAGGTAGATTTATTTCTATTTTACACAGTGATAGTAATTTTTGGGATAGAACTAATAAAGTTATGTCCATTAATTGTAATTATTTATTCAATGATCAAACACTATTTAATTTAAATTCTAAAAAATCTAATTTATTGATAAGTTATAATTCATTTTATAATAAAATACTAGACCTAAACTATATTATAACCCTCAATAAAACAATTACAACACCTAATTACACTTTAAATAATACGATTGAATTTTTGAGTAGCCAATATGGCATTGCTTTATATCTTAGTAAAGAAGTAGGTATCAGTAAAATTATTTTCAATAATCAAACTTGGGAATTAGTTAACTACAACATTATACCATAATATTAACCAAATAAAACCATTAAAAAAATCATATTTTTAAAAGGTGATTTGCATAGGATTAAATGTAAAATGGTTAAAAACCATTGCACTTTCTTATATCGTTTATTATAACCCACGGTTGAAACCGTGAGCTATGGTTGAATATTTATTGTTATGTTTATCTATAGATTTATAAAAAATACAGAGCAACTTTAAAAATGAAACAACAAACTCCGAAGGAGTGATAGGATGATAATAAAACCAAACATTGGCAATTAAAAACCCCGAAGTGGGTGACATAATGAATGCATTTAAATTGGTTTAATTAAAAAAAATGCACCCTATACCTTGTTTATGATGAAGAAGAAGTAAGGCAAATTTGATTATAAGTAAATAAAAACCATTATATTTGATTCAATATTCATAAACGAGTAAGAAATGAAAATCAGCTATTTTCTAAGTTCAATATTGATTACATTGTTATATAACAGTTGCAAAAAAGAACCTAAAAGCTGTGTTGGTTTTGTGCCTTATCCTCAAATGGTCAAAGACTATTTACTTTTTAAAGACAGCAGTTATTGGATTTACCAAGATTCAGCTTCTGGAGTAATTGATAGTTTTTGGGTTTCTAATAATGTATCAACTAATAAGGATTGGCCATATAAAATTACGGGCACTAAAAATACTCCATGTTATGAAAATTTTGGGTATAGGCTTAATAATATGCTAAATGAAAAATATGAAGATATTATTTTTCAATCAATTGCTAAAAGTAATGATAAAATAGAAAAATATGGACATAGGTTTGAAGTGATATTTAGATTAACTAAAAACAATAATTATATTGAAGAAGAATATAGGTTCAATATAAAAGGTTATGATTCCTTTTCTAAATACAATTCCTTTGGTATTGGGATTATTGGAAAAAGAAAATCCATGGAAATTAAGAATATAGAATTTAATGACATATTATTTGTAGAGTACAATCCATCCAATTCAAACGACTGGGTAAAAAGAATTTATTACTCTAAAAACATAGGCTGCATTAAGTTTGAGGATGAAAATGGCAAGGTATGGGATTTAATTAGATACAATGTAAAAAAATGAAAAAATACACTCGGTTTCATTTGATTATATTCATTATTCTGTTATTGACTATTAGTAGCTGTATAAAGGACAAACCAAAGCCTACTATAAGCTATATTAGCCAAGAAACAAAAGATTTTTGTGTATTTAAAAGAGGTACATGGTGGGAGTTTCAAAATTTGAATACTATGCAAATAGATACTTGGAAAATAATAAATAATGAAAT
>CAYVDH010000183.1:0-6833 GCA_964450355.1 uncultured Flavobacteriaceae bacterium | reverse complement strand
ATAATTTATATTTTATACATATCTAAATAACTGTTATATTATAGTAAAATATTCTATGTAAATAAACAATTATAGTTTTATTATCTTGAATATTTTATTATCAATGGTTAAAATATACTGTCCGTTTTTCAAGTTAATCAGGTCTATTTTATTGTCATAACCTTTCTCTATCATTTGTCCTAGATGATTGATCAAAGTGTATTGATACTCTTGGTTAAAATGTAGGATGTCTCTTGTAGGATTGGGAAATATATTTATTTCTTCGTTAATGAATGCATTTGCAGTATTTGATTGATTGGCGAATTCATAGGCTCCAATATCAATGGCAGCATCGTTTGTTCTTGTTTCATTTTGACAAATGTCTTTATACACCATGCTTGGGGTTAATTTATAACCTTGCACCATGGTATTAATAGTTAAGCCCTTGTTTATTGCTTTAGATGTAGAAACCAATTTGTAATCAAAGTTGTTGGAATTAATGAAACCTATGTTTGATAAGTTGTCATCAATTAAGTTATTTGAACTATCTATACTTAGAGGACTACCTACAAATAATCCACCTGTTTTAGCTCCAGCAAATATGTTGTTTTTAACAAAGAAAACATTGGTGTTATTGGCAACATGGATAAAACTACCTGTGTTTTTTTTGTTAATGAAAGTGTTGTTGCATACATACAAATTGTGTACTGAAGCATTGCTTAAGCCCTCCAATCCATAACCTAATATGTTGCTATTTGCTGAATTTTGCCCTTGTTCTATGGTATTGCCCATTATCACAGTGGTTCCACCATTTGGTATATCTATATTTCTGCTGTCAATGTTGTTGATATTTGAAATCCTATTGTACAAAATGAAGTTGAAATTAGCTCTGCTTTTTAATTCGTGTCCTTGAGCCAAAGCATCGTGAGAATAATTGTATCTGAAAACAAATGTATCAATGTGATTGATGTATATGTTGTGTTGGTAACCAGGGTCGGCAGTACTTCCGCCATTCACAAATTCGCAATACTCGATGGTAGTTTTACAATTGCTGATATTGCCTGCTAAAATCCCCATTTCGTTGCCATCAAATTTACAATTTGTAACATGTAAATTGGCTCCTTCTTGTCTTATGCCAGCACCATTATGACTTTGTACTTTGGCATTAGTGAACTCTATGTTGTTTATTTTGACATTTGAGCCAGATACCACAAAAATCCCTTTGCCATTGCTCATGTCATTTAATATGGTAGTGCCAGCCTCAAGCACTGGTCGTCCGCCCACACCTGTAATGTATAAATTGTTTTTGTTCCAAATGGTTTGTGTGACATTGGTGTATTTTACATTGTCTAGCTCAATGGTGTCACCATCGGTTATTAGATTGGCTATTTGATGGCAGTATGTGTAAGTTCTTGTAGGACCTATTAGCCATTTCTTTGACCATAAAAATTGAGTAATTAAAATAAAAATAAAAGTAGTAATTTTTGTTTTCATCATGTTGATTTTTAAATCAAAGATAAGATTTTTTTTTAAGTTAAAATGAAAAGTCACGAACAATCTAATTCAAAATTTATCGAAAGTTTTAAAGTTTGAATTAGTTATGAATAGATAAATATAGTCATTTATTTAAATTAAAAATTAATGATTTTCAGATGCGACACTGGTGAAATCTGAGCTTATTGTTCCAGTTGATTGAATTGGCTTATAATAGGGTGATTGCCCCATTAATTTAATTTGCAGAAAAATGATAGAAACTAAAATAAATGTGTTTTTCATTGTAAAGTTAACATTTTCACAATAATAAGAAAAAAAATGAAATAATGTTTTTTTACATTAAATTTGTTTTTTAAAACTTTATGAACACTATAAATCGATTTAGGATTTGTTGTTTTCTCTTTTTGTTTTCTACAATAAAATTAATTCATGCTCAAAAACTAGCTTGTGGTCCTTATCATACTTCTGTCATCTGCTCTGATAGTTTGTTGAATGTAGTAGGAAATAATTTATACGGGCAATTAGGGATTGGAAATACAACCAATGCTTCTTATCCCATTGTCAACACATCTATCACTGGCGTTAAGAAAGTAGTTCATAGTGAATTTCATACACTTATTCTAAAAGGGGATGGCACTGTTTGGGCAACAGGAAGCAATGGCTATGGACAATTAGGTGATGGAACTACTTCGAATCGCACATCTTTTGTTCAAGTCACTGGATTAACTAATGTTTCAGATATTACTGCAGGGAAATATTCTAGTTATGCATTGCTTAATAATGGCACTGTAAGGGCTTGGGGGTATAATGCTTACGGTCAATTAGGTGATGGTACAACTGCTAATAGTAGCTCACCAGTTACAGTTTCCAATGCTGACAGCATTAAGTCTTTTTCTTCTGAAGGGTATCATTTATTGTTGGCAGATTCAGGTGGAAGAGCATATGGAGTTGGAAATAATGGATTTGGTCAATTGGGGGATGGAACTACTACTGCGCGTTACAACATAGTTCCAATTAATGGGATATACACGGCTAAATCAGTAGCAGCAGGTTCTTTTCACTCTTTAATTTTATTGACTAATGGAACTGTGAAAAGTTGTGGATACAACGGATACGGTCAATTAGGTGATGGGACTACTACCGATAGAACATCTATAGTAACAGTTAGTGGGATATCTACTGGGAATAAAATTTCTAGTGGAGAATATCATGTTTTAGTGTTATTAAATGATGGAACAATGAGATCTTTTGGTTACAACGGATATGGTCAATTAGGTGATGGAACTACAACCAATAGAACAACTCCTGTTTCTGTCACTGGTCTAACAGGAATGGTTGATATTGATGCTAATTTATACACTTCTGGGGCATATAAAAATGATTCTTTATATAGTATATGGGGTAGAAATTCCTCTGGACAATTAGGTAATGGTAACACTACTAATGCAAGCTCACCACAAAACATGCATGCATACTGCCATTACAATCCTAATGATTTTGTTGATAGGCAATCTAAATCAATAGCTGCTGGTTATCAGCATGCATTAAACATCTGTCCGGAAGATAGCACTTACAGTATTCAAGGTTACAATGGCTATGGCGCTTTTGGAAATGGAACCAATAGCAATTCTGTTTATCCTTTAAAAGGGGGAGCAAGTGCCAAGGTGGTACAAGTAAAAGCTGGATACTATCATGTTGTGGTTTTAAAAAGCGATGGAACAGTTTGGAGTAGCGGTTATAATGGTTATGGTCAATTAGGAGATGGAACTACTACCAACAGAACTTCGTTAGTGCAAGTGAGTGGAATTACAAATGCTGTATCCATTAGTGCTGGAATATACCATTGCGCAGCTGTATTAGCAGACGGTACTGTAAAATCATGGGGATATAATACTTATGGACAATTAGGAGATGGTACAACTACCAATAGAAGTACTCCTGTTATAATGGCATTGCCTGGAAAAGCAGTTTCAGTAACATGTGGAGGTTATCATACCTTAGTTTTACTCAGAAATGGAGCTGTTTGGTCAGTAGGTTACAATAGTTATGGACAATTAGGCGATGGTACAACTACAGATAGAACAACTCCTGTATTAGTGTCAAATTCCGGAATTTTCAACAGAAGTATTGCTACTGGTTTCAATCACTCTTTGTTCTCTAATTCAAATGGAGCAGTTTATGGGATGGGATACAATGCAAATGGGCAGCTAGGAGATGGAACAACAACCAATAGAACAACTGCTGTTACTATGTCTGGTATTTCAACTGCAAAAATGTTGGCTGCAGGAGATAATCATTCATTAGTTTTATTAAGTAATGGAACTATCAGAGCATGCGGTTACAATGGAAATGGCGCTTTAGGTGATGCAACTATTACTACAAGAACATCACCTGTTGCAGTAAGTGGTATTTCTAACGCTACTGAAATAGCCACATTTTATCGCTCAAGTTTTGCTAAATTAAGTGATAATTCTTTCAAAGCATGGGGTGATAATGGAAATGGGCAATTAGGGGTAATTGATTTGCAAGACTACAATGTTCCTCAAACCATGTGGACTAGGTGTTCATACACCCCTTTGGATTCAAATTTATTTAAAGACTATGCAGTGATAGGGACTGCTGGTTTTCATGCTTCGGTATTATGCTCAGATAGCAGCATTCGCACATCAGGATACAATGCTTATGGGCAGCTCAGTGACGGCACAACAACCAATTCAAGTTCAGCTATCAATGTGTCAAGTCCAGCTAGAGTCATTAAAACTAGTGCTGGCGAATTGCATACTTTGTATTTAAAGTCTGATGGTACGGTGTGGGCAAGTGGATACAATGCCTATGGACAACTAGGAGATGGAACTACTACCAATAGTTCAACGCCTGTTCAAGTAAGTTCATTAACGAATGTCATCAGCATTCAGGCTAGTGGTTACAGCTCCTTTGCACTCAAAAGGGATGGTTCAGTTTGGGCTTGGGGATACAATTTTTATGGACAATTGGGCGATGGTACAACTACGAATAGAGCCAATGCTACTCAGGTCATTGGTGTGTATAACATAAAAAAAATATCCAGCGGAGGAATTTATCACACCTTATTTGTTCAAGACAGAGGAATTGTCTATGCCTGTGGATACAATGTAAATGGTCAATTTGGTGATGGAACAGTTATAAATAAATCTTCACCTATAGTTTTAAATCGTCTAGGAGCTAACAACATCAGTGCCGATTTAGGTTATTATTATTCCATTATAACAAAGTCGGATAGCACACTTGTAGGCATGGGATATAATTCAGATGGGCAATTAGGAAATGGAACTACAACTACCTCATATGCTCCTACAAGTATAAGTTCAATAAATGGTGTTGCTCAAGTTTCTTGTGGTAGAAGCCATACTTTAGCATTGTTGAAAGATGGAACGGTGCGCTCTTGGGGTCTCAATTTATTAGGTCAATTAGGAGATGGAACTACCACCACTAGAACTACCCCTGTTACTGTGACAGGTTTAAGCAATATATTAACAATAGAGGCTGGCGAAGCAACAAGTTATGCGCTGAGGTACAATGATAGTAATTATTTAGCTTGGGGCTCTAATTCCAATGGTCAATTCATGAATGGAACTACCACTAATTCATCCACAGCAACCATCATGAACTGTGGATGCACTCCAATATCACTTCATTTAAAATTGATTCATGCAGAATTGCAATGCAGAAATGTAAATACCAATCATTTTGAATTTACAGTGTCTGACGACAACCACATGATTGAATATGAAATATTAGAGTTGAATGAATTGAATCAAATTGTTAAGGTAAATAAAATAACTTCAAAACAATTGATGGGTCAAAATACGTATTCGATTTTAATTCATAAATCAACAAATTCTATTCAATTGAATGGCATTGATAATGAAAATAAAAAACACATGTTGTTAAATTCATTGAACAATGAATGTCAAATTAAAGAATCTGCGATAATCTTGTATCCTCAGCCTGCCAATAAAAGCATTACATTGGCAATTGAAGGTGTTAACGATAATCAAATGATAAATTACACCATTTATACTATAAGTGGCTTAAAAGTGAGTGAGGGTTTTGTAGCTAATTTTCAAAACATTGATTTATCTAACTTCTCTTCTGGACTTTATCACATTGAAATAAAATTGAAAAATTCACAATACAATCAATTGATTGTTGTAGAAAATAATTAGAATTCAATCTTTAAAGAATTGACTTACATCGAAAGAAGTGTTTTGTTGAATGTAAAAGGAGTAAAATCGCTGTATGAATTTTTTACAAGCAACAAACAACATAATAAACGATAGAAAACAGATGATACTGTTGTTTTTATCTTTGATTTCAGGAGCCGTTTTTTTCATTTTTTTAAGGACATTTCTTCCAGTTGACAAAACCTTTTTATTCCTGACTTGGAATCTTTTTTTAGCATTGATTCCACTGGTTTTGAGTTCATACATGAAGGAGTTAAAAATGCAAAAAAAGACATTAGTATTTTTATGGATGTTTTGGCTGGTATTTTTTCCTAATGCACCTTATGTGCTTACAGATTTTATACACTTAAGTTATGGAAGCAGACAATACCTTTGGTTAGATACATTAACCATTAGTTGGTTTGCCATTACATCGCTTTTAGCTGGTGTAATATCCTTAAATGATGTGGTTCAGGTGTTGTCTTATCATTACAATAAAATTCAAGTCAATGCAGCGGTTTTATGCATCAGTTTGCTCACGGGTTTTGGAATTTATTTGGGCAGGTATTTAAGGTTCAATAGTTGGGATGTCATCACTGATCCAAGTGACTTGTTAGGTGAAATAGTTCATCGATTTGCTTATCCACACTTGCATTTAAGAACTTGGGCAGTCACGTTAGGTTTTGGATTGTTGATGTATTTCGTGTACCGATGTGTTAATTTGTTTTCAATGGAATTTAGGAAAACGAATCAATTTAAATAATATCAAGATTTAATATTTTTTTTAATTTTAGGGCATGCCCCTCCTTAGGTCGGGTCGGGCTATGCATTACAAGTCCTCGTCTCGGATGGACCGAGCCTCCGGGCTTTCCATTGCTATCCCTCATGCGTGCTTACGCCTGAGCAACTCAGGGTAAAAATTTTAACATTCAATTATTCAATAATGGTTAATCCCGAAGGGATGACATTGTTATAAACAATGATAATAAAGAGACAACAACCCTGAAAGGGTGGCATTATGTCAATTAAATTTTCTCTTCTTTTTGTTGCAACTACTACTTGGATGTATATTTTTGAAAATGTTCCTAACATGGTATTTATTATTTTATCATATCACCCATTCTGGGTTTTGGAATTTGGATGTTTTTAAATTCTATA